>NZ_DATHXO010000210.1:0-1779 GCF_035459645.1 Schnuerera sp. | reverse complement strand
CTCCTTTTTATAGTAAAACTCTTATTTGCTAACTCTTATTTGCTAACTCTTATCCCCCCTTTTCTTAAGTTATATTTAATAATATTAATATAAGTAAACTCTATTTAATTTCATGTTAGCATTTTGTTTATATTTTGTCAACGTTTTCATTAATAAATATTTAATTAAATATGTAAATGTTTATTAATATTTAATTTACCTTGAGTTTCCGTAAAATGCAAAGAATAGATTACAAGTAGCCATTATGGACCAAATAAATATAAATATTTGCACCCAATACCAGTTTAAGACTAAACAAACTAATTTTAAGATGATTTAATAAGCCCCATTTATAATCGGACTTTGAAAAAATATGTTAGTTTATATATTTAAGATGCAAATTTAAAACAAAGTTGCTGATATCTAGGTCGCTTTGTTTTAAACCAGAGCCTAACACCTTCTTTTGCATAGGATAATATGTCTGAGATACCTTTAGATAGCCTGTAATAAAAGAAATAGACCTTTGCTTTGATTGGATTAGCTGTCCTAACAATCAGCGCTTTAAGAGTGTTTGTTTCTGATTTCATTGACATCTTGGCTAAAAAAGCCATGCATATAGTTATATAAAAATTTAATGCATTTATAGCTTTTAATTTTCTTACTCGGAAATTTTCAAACTGAAATATCTGCTTTTTACTACGAAAATATTCTTCTATTCTCCATCTAGAAAAATATAATTTTGCTATTTTTATAAGATCCTCTTTTGAATTTATCTCTATATTAGTTGCAAGCGTCATTGGATGTTCGGTAATGCCGTAAATTAGAACTAAATAAATATCTTTCCTAGATGCGGTTATTTTAACTTTTACATGTGATAAATACGCTTCTTGCTCTTTGCCTCTATAAAATAAAGGCATTTTCACCTTGCCTTTACGACGATTGCGCAACTCAGTAGCAGGTGTCCATTTATTATGATAAAGGAGCTTTCTTCGAGCTGTTAGACGGATAACAAAATTTTGTTTAAGTTCATCCATTTTTAAAAACATTTTATTGTCATCGTAACCTCTATCCATAACGAATGTAGCTTTATCAAACAAATAAGCACCTCGTTCCATAGCTTCAAATGTAATTGCATTTGAAGATTTAAAGTTCTTTTCTTTGGAAGAATATATCTTTGAAAATATGCTTACAGGTTGATGATTTTTAGTAAGAACGCAGGCCTCAGTAACGTGGTATCCATTTTTATATATATTTTTTGTAGATGAACTTTCAGAACCATCTCTAACACGACATAGATCTTCAAACTTGTAACCACTGGGCTTAATAATATCGCTATCATCTAAGTAGATTACAGGCTCCTTGGGAGTCCACTTTTTAACCATATTTAAGTAATTATTTGAAACATCATTTGGTATAGGTTTAAGTAGATTTTTAGAAAGTCGTTCTACAGTATTAACCTTTTTTATAGGTTCGTGAAGCTTATCAGCAATATCAGTTAAAAGGCAACTATTAGAAGCAAGCATGCCATATATCATATCGGCAGAAAACTTTTGATTAGGCCTAGAAGATAATTTTGATATTTTGTTTGAAAAATTTACAATTTCCCGTTTCATAGTGTAAGTATTTGTGGTAAACTTAGACATAAGGAGTCCTCCTTTATTTGTTTAGTTGATTATTTGCTTACACATTAATTATACCAAACAAAAGGGAAGGATTCCTTATTTTTAGCCATTTATTTAAAATTGTGTATAATTAAATCATGATACTTATGGATTGTGGATAAAAATACGGAAACTCAAG
>NZ_DATHXO010000209.1:0-1670 GCF_035459645.1 Schnuerera sp. | reverse complement strand
GATGGCAATTTATCACCTCCACTAATTGCTTCTGAAACCATCTTACTCTTTATTAAATTCATAATTTGAATATATATAGGAAGATTATCGTTAAAATTCATTATTTCACCTCCATTGTTATAATGTCTTGGTGTGTTATTTATATAGTACACCAACATTCTCCTATTGTCAATAGAAAAATAAAAAAACCTTGTAACTAATAGCTACAAGGTTTTCTTCTTTATATATGTTTTCATCTTATTTATATAAGCATTATTCGCTTCTTTTATAATTTTATTATTTATCGAATTTAATTTTATATCATCAACACTTGAGATAGGAAGAACATTTACTGAAGTGCCTGACATGAAAGCACCATCTAATTTTTCCAAATCTTCTATATGTATATTTTCTTCAATAATTTTTATATTCAATTCTTCGCATACTTGGAATATATATTTTCTTGTAATACCTAGTAGAACATCTCCTTTAGGGGCAGTGTATATTTTATCACCTTTTACAAAGAACATATTAGATCTGCTGCCTTCAGGAATATATCCATTTTTATTTACCAACAGGGCTTCAAAGGCATTGTTTTCCTCTAATTTTTTGGCTACCTCTTCCCTAAAAGATACCATTTGAACTTTTGCATTAGGATTTTTTCTTTCATAGTGGAATAATATAGTGTGGATACCTTTTTTATAGTATTCTTCTGGTGGATAGAAACTTTTTATAAAATAAGCTAAGAATACCTGTCCCATTCCTTCAATATCTGCACATAATAGTTTAACATTTAAATTTTCAATACTATTTTTATTTATTAACTCTTTTATATCCTTTTCTATCTCTTTATCTTTTCTTATAATATGATAATCGACAATCTTTGCAGATTCTCTCATCCTATTTAAATGTTCTTCCAAAAACAATGGTACTTTATCTATTACTCTAATCACTTCGTATATAGGTGGTTTTGTTATTTTTTCAAAAATTTCTACGTTTGTAATAGACTCAACTTTACCATTCACTAAAAAATAATCTTTTATTGCTTCAGGTTTCATCCAAAAGTCCCCCTTGTTTGTCTACTCCCTTAAAGCTTTTATATTTTTAAGGGTTATATCTCTTTTAATTTCTAATAACTTTATGCTGTTTTCATTTAATGCAAGCTTCATATCCGAAATTGCTAAAGATAGTTTATCTAAATCTTTTATTTTATCTTCATCCTTATCTTTATCTAATTTTTGTCTGATTCTTCCAGAGTGTTCTACTGCTTCATTAATCAATTTATCAGCAGTTTTTATATCCTTTTCTCTGGCATTTAGAAAAGCTTGGTAAGTAAAATAACTTATCCTAGAAAGGTCTCCATTTATTTCATCTTTGTATAATTCAAAAAAAGGGGCTAAAAAATTAATTGCTTTACTACCTGCATCCACAATATCGGTTATCTGTCTGTTCTCTACTGTTTTTGTAAAGGAATTCAATGCCTTTTTAAATTCTTTTCCTTGATCTGGATTGCCTCCTTTTTTTACGCTTTCTACCTCATAATCATTCCAATCCTTGTGGATTTTCTCCAAATTACTATCGATTTCTCTCCATTTCATAAAAAGGTCTTCATCTTTAGTTATATTATTTTTCTGTTCTTCATCTCTTTTATCATCTTCATTTTGGCTTTCACCTTGTTTGTTTTGTTGATT
>NZ_DATHXO010000208.1:0-2470 GCF_035459645.1 Schnuerera sp. | reverse complement strand
AGTATTATAGGATAGATCATAACTGCTACTCGAGCTACAACTGCCAATTTAGATCTTGCTACATAAGTTATTGAAATTAACATAGTCAAAATTATAACTTCTGTAGGAGTAGTTTCTAACAAGTATGCTTTGATTACTTCTGCAAAAATTCTACAAGCATAGGATAATAATAGGACAGAATAAGATGTCATGATTATTAAAAAAACATTGAATATTATTGGATTCATTGTTTTTCTACCGATTTGAAAAAAGGACATTCCTGGATACATTTTAAATATCCTATCCATAATTATAGTAAAGGGCAGAATGATTAAACCACATATTACTATTACTATCCATCCACTATTATCCAATATAATTGCTAAATCACTAGGCAAGGATAATATTCCTACACCAATAACAGTAGTTATCAATAATGCTTTTATCTGTTGATTGGATATTGTATCTTTATTATGCATATTTTCACCTTTTTCTCATTCTTCTTCTGTTTCTAGGAAATGTAAATATAGGTCTTAGTTGTAACTTTTGTATAGGTGCTTTTACTAAAGTATCCTTCAAATCCCCTTCTTCTATTCCCAATCCAGAATAGGGTGCAGAAAAGGGAATTCCAAAACTTTCTAACCTTGCAAAATGGGTTGATAATACGACTATCCCTAGCATTATGCCATATAGCCCTAATATACCTGCTAAAGCCATAAATATGAATCTGCAAAACCTAAATCCAGAAGCCCATTCATAGCTTGGCAAAGAAAATGAAGCTATAGTGGTTATGGCAACAATTATAATCATCAATGGGCTTACTACTCCTGCTTCTACTGCTGCCTGACCAATTATAAGTCCTCCTACTATGCCAATGGTAGTTCCTATAGGACCTGCTATCCTTGTTCCTGACTCTCTTAATAATTCAATAGTTAACTCCATTAAATAGGCCTCTATTACAGCTGGAAAGGGTACATTAACTCTACTAGCGCCTAAATAATAGGTCAATATTGTAGGTATTATGCCTGGATGAAAAGATGTTATGGCTATATATAGAGCAGGAGCTAATAATGATAAAAAAGCAGCTATCATTCTAATCCAACGAATTACTGTGGTAATAGTCCATCGACTATAATAGTCTTCTGCTGATTGGGATAAGGTACCTATGGTAGCTGGTATTATTAATGCAAATGGAGTATTGTCTACTAATATACCGACTCTTCCCTCATATAAGGAGGCAGCTAAAGTGTCCGGTCTCTCTGTATTTTCTATTTGAGGAAAAGGAGATAGATAATTATCTTCTATTAAAAATTCCAACATAGAGCTATCTATTATGGCATCTATATCAATTTTATCTAATCTTCTATTTAACTCTTTTAATATCTTTTTGCTTGCAATATCATCAATATACATTATTGAAATATCTGTTTTAGATCTTCTACCTATTTGGATGTTTTTAATTTTTAATTTAGGGTCCTTTATACGCCTCCGTACCAGAGTTGTGTTTAATTTTAAGGTTTCACTAAATCCATCTCTAGGTCCTCTTACCACAGTTTCCGTTTCTGGTTCTCCTACTCCCCTTGTAGGCCATCCTCTAGAAGAGAGTAATAACGCCTTGTTTGCCTTGTCTACAAAAAAAGCAGTTTCTCCAGACAAAACTGCATCTACTATTTTACTTAAATCTTCTTCTTCTTTTATTTCTGGTATAGCAATGGATTCTTTAGCTATTTTATCCAATCTATTTAATTTGAAAGTTGATTCTACATCTTCCACACCACTGGTAGTCAATAATAATTGAATAGCATATTCACTTAGCAAAACTTTATCTATAAGACCATCAGAAAATATAAAACAAGCTTCTCTTTTGGTATCTTTGCCTATGTCTATAAATCTATAGACAATATCATCGCAATCTTTAAATATGGTCTTTAATATATCGATATTTTTATTTAAATCCTTAGATACAATCTGTCCCATAAAAACCTCCTAGACCATTCTCAAAAAAATAAAAATAATAACTCCAAAAACTATGTAGGAATAGGAAATAATTTTAACCATTCTATACTCTTTAACGAATCCCTTTTTCTTACAATTAGGTACATCTATTAACAAGGAAAACAATGCTACTACTATGATTATTGTTATAGTTAAATTGTCAAATATACTTTTAATTGGCCCAACAAATCTATACAAAAAACCCACCCCCAGCTAATATATATAATTAGCAGAAAGTGGGATTATTATTCATGGGTTTATATAGTTCTAACTATATAAACTTTATCTATTTTTTTTTCTAATTCTTTTTTACACTTTAATGATTTTTCCTTATCATCGAATAATCCAAATACACCGTGCTCACGGCGTCGGTGGGCGCCATGGAGGTGATCGCCGGGGCCACGGGGCTCCTGACGCTCCTCCTCGGCTGGGAGCTCATCGGGGCGGCGTCCGCTGTCCTGGTGGCCCACCAGTGGTGGGAGGAGGGCAAGGGAAG
>NZ_DATHXO010000207.1:0-4207 GCF_035459645.1 Schnuerera sp. | reverse complement strand
ACAAAATGCCATTACCATCCTAAGCGTTTTTTCTGACACTCTGGCATTTTTTTGTTATTCTGAATATTTTTATTGTCATTATGAGCCATTAGCGAAGAATCCCTACTCTAAAGGGTACTCATCTACCAACTCCCCTAAGGCAAAAAATCTTTTTCCAGTTTTAGAAGAAAAATAACAGGTCATTAAGGAAATTATTGGTTTACCTTTTTCATCTGCCTTTTCATCGGATAGCATATCCATGGCGGTGTCGGGAACAACTACTGTATCATATATATTGTATTCATAGATTTTTTCACCGTCAGAAATATAAACTGTATTTCCTATTTCAAGATCCATTAAACTTCCAAATAATAAATCCTTATTTTTCATATAATGACCTGCTAAAGTAAAGTTTCCTATTCCAAAAGATTGTTCTGGTTTCATAGTAGCAGCACCTGCCATAAGATTAGCATCAGATAATCCTTTCATTATAGGTAGATTTATGTCTAGATCTGGAATGAGCAAAGTTCCAATTACAAATTTTTTATCAAAATCTATGGAGCCTTTTATGACGGATTTTATATCTACATCTTCTATAGCAGTAAAGTCAAACTCTACTTCTAATTGGTCATTTTGATTATTAGCTTTAATAGTTTCATTGGTAATTTCATCTTCTATAATAGATTTACTATGGTATTTAATTATCTGATCTTTTATAGAAGGAATTAATAGAAATAGTATTCCTATTATAATTAATAAAATAGGTATTATTTTTTTCATAATATGCCTCCAAAGTGTTTATAAATAAATTATACCAAATATATTATGGTATATAAACAAATTGATGAAATTAAAGGTATACCGACTATTTTTTCATAAGAAATTTTAGCTCTTATGATATACTTATTTTAAGAATATATTATAAGGAGTGATTCAATGAGTTTACTTATTAAAAATATCACTGTAGTACCTATGGATGGTAAAGATGAAGTATTAGAAAGCACAAATATTTATATTGAAGATGATAAAATAATAGATATAGGTAATATAAAGGAAGATATAAATGCAACTAGGATTATAGACGGGACAAATAAAGTTGCTATACCTGGTTTAATAAATGCACATACTCATATTGGTATGTCTTTACTTAGAAATTATGCTGATGATTTACCATTACATGAATGGTTAACTCAAAAAATATGGCCAGTAGAGGCAAAACTTACAGGAGAAGATGTCTATTGGGGTTCTCTTTTAAGTATGGTAGAGATGATTCAATCAGGTACTACTGCTTTTTGTGATATGTATTTTTTCATGGATGAAGTAGGAAAAGGGTTAGAACAATCTGGAATGAGAGGAGTGTTGACAAGAGGAATTGTAGAAGAAACAGGAAAAGAAAAAGAAAAGCTAGATGATACAAAAGAGCTTTATAATAATTGGAATGGCAAAGAGAATGGAAGAATTAAAGTGATGGTAGCCCCTCATGCACCTTATACTTGCAGCCCTGATTATTTAGAAGATATAATGGATTTAGCCTATGAGTTGGATACTGGTATTCATATTCATTTATCAGAAACAAAAAAAGAAGTAGAAGACAGTTTTAAAACCTATGGAAAATCTCCTATAAAGCATGTTTATGACTTAGGTTTATTTAAACTTCCTACTATAGCTGCCCATTGTGTTCATGTAGATGAATTGGATATTAAAATATTAAGGGAGAACAATGTAAATCCTGTAAACAATCCAAGTAGCAACCTTAAACTTGCCAGTGGATTTGCTCCAATAGATGAGATGCTAAAGTATGGAATAAATCTGAGTTTAGGAACGGATGGGTCATCAAGCAATAATAATTTAAACATGTTTGAAGAGATTCATTTAGCCTCCATTGTAAATAAGGCAGTTAACATGGACGCTATATCTGTACCAGCTATAACTGTATTGAAGATGGCAACTATTAATGGAGCAAAAGCCTTATTATGGGATAAGGAAATAGGTTCTATAGAAATTGGAAAGAAAGCAGATATAATATTAATTGATATGGACAAACCTCATCTATATCCACGTCACAATATAATTTCATCCTTAACTTATTCAGTTCAAGGGTCAGATGTTGATACGGTAATAGTAGATGGGAATATAATAATGGAAAAAAGAGAAATAAAAACTTTAGATGTTGAAAAGATTATGTACAATGCTGAAAAGGTTGCTAAAGATTTAGTGAATAGATAGAATTAGTTGATAAATTAGCCCTAATACCTTATTTATACTAATGGTTTTTATAGTATAATCTAATTAGAGGGGTGGATATTATGGCATTTAAAAATATAGATTTAGATGAAAATATAGTTTTGAAAAATAAGATACCTATTTTAATAGAAGATGAAAACTGGTTAAAATTATTTGGAGATGTAAGTAATAAAAACATTCAACATATAAAGACAGAATTAATTCAACTTGTAAATACTAAAAAAGAATTAGAAAAAAAAGAAAGAACTCTTCAAAAGGAAAAAACACTTTCTATGAAAATGATTTTAGGTATATCTAATGCAGTAAATAATGAAAAACAAACCCATTCTGTTGATTTATTAGATGAGTATAAAGAAAGGATAGAAAAGATAAATGAAGAATTAAATGAGATAATTTTTGAGTTAGAAACTATTCCTCAAGAGATTAGAGAATTAAATTTTAATTTATTAAAGGCCACAGTTTATTATGGTTACAAAGAACTTAAAACAAAAGAAAAAAAGTTGCAAGAAGTTACTGATGAATTGGAAATTATAAGAGAAAGGATCAAGGTTCTTATTAACGAAAAATACGACTATGAAGAATGGATTAATTTAACCTACTCTTTTTTACACGGTTTATTGGGAAGTGAGGAAATTGAAAAATTGGATGAGCAAATATTTAAATAAAGGAGAATCTTCATGGTTTTATCCAATGGTGTTGATATAGTTAAAATATCTAGAATTGAAAATTTATTAAAAAATAAAAGGGATAAATTCTTAGAAAAAATTTTCACACAGACTGAGAGAGAATATATACAGAATAAAAATTATAACTTACAAACCATATCAGGTATGTTTGCCGCTAAAGAAGCCTTATCTAAATTATTAGGAACAGGGATAGGAAAAGTAGGTTGGAGGGATTTGGAAATTCTTCATGATAATAAGGGTAAACCTTATGTTCAATTATACAATAAAGGATTAAGTATTTCTCAGAAATTAGGAATTAAAAACATTGAATTGTCTATATCCCACGAAAAAGAATATGCTATTGCTTTTGTAATTGGTGAAGGGAAGTCTAATAAAATAGCCACTAAAATTCCTACTTCTATAAAAAAAATTTTACCTAAAAGGGACAAAATATCCCATAAAGGAAACTTTGGTAGAGTAGGAATAATAGCAGGCAGCAAAGGTATGACAGGGGCTGTTTTTTTATCTACTATGGCAGCTTTGAAAAGTGGAAGTGGCCTAGTCTATAGTATAATACCAAATAGTTTAACGGAGATTCTCTCCATAAAAGTAACGGAAGCTATAATAAAACCTGTAGAAGATAAGAATACAGGACATTTTGTTTTGCATTCTTTTAATGAAATAAAGGAAATAATAGAGAATATGAATGTTTTAGCAATTGGACCTGGTATAGGGGTTGACGAAGATAGAATAAAATTAATGGGTAAAATATTATCAATTTATGAGAAACCAATAGTATTAGATGCAGATGGTATAAACTGCATATCCAAAGGGAGTTTAGATATATTATTAAAAAGAAAAGCTGATACTGTAATAACACCTCATCCTGGTGAACTTTCTAAACTTTTAAATATAAGTACAAATACAATTCAAAAAAATAGAGTAGAATATTCTAAACATGTATCGAATAAATATAATGTAATAACAGTACTGAAAGGTGCTAATACTGTAGTAACCAATCCTGAAGGGGATGTATATATAAACTCTACAGGCAATCCAGGAATGGCTACAGCAGGAAGTGGAGATGTTTTAACTGGAGTTATAGCTAGTTTTATTGGACAGGGGATAGATTTATATAAAGCAGCTATACTAGGAGTTTATTGTCATGGATTAGCTGGTGATTTAGCTAAGATGGATAAAGGTGAATATGGAATGATTTCAGGGGATATATTGGCAAATATACCTTATGCCATAAAAACGCTAGAATATAGTCATATAATTTAGAATCTTAATAAAAGGATTCAAAAAATTTCGTAAAA
>NZ_DATHXO010000206.1:0-2749 GCF_035459645.1 Schnuerera sp. | reverse complement strand
ACTGCAGGCTGGCCTCTCACTTTGTTATTAACTCCTGAAGGAAAGCCCTTTTTTGCCGGAACTTATTTTCCCAAAAGAACCATGAGAGGTTTAACTGGTTTAATAGATTTATTAACAGAAGCAAAGGATACTTGGAAAGATAGGAAAAAAGACATTATCAAAGAAAGTAATTATATATTAAAAGAAGTAGATTCTAGATACAATAGTTATTCTAAAGGTAATATTGATAAAGATATATTAATAATTGCTAAAAAAGAGCTAGAAAATATCTATGATAAGGCTAATGGAGGTTTTTCATATAGACCTAAATTCCCATTGCCTCAGTATATACTTTTTTTATTGGAATATGGGTATAATTTAAAAGATGAAAAATCTTTAAATATGGCTAAAAAGACTTTAGATAATATGTATAAAGGTGGAATATTTGATCATGTAGGATTTGGATTCTATAGATATTCAGTGGATGAAAAATGGTTAGTTCCACATTTTGAGAAGATGCTGTATGATAATGCTCTTTTAGCTATTGCTTACATTAGAGCTTATGAAATTACAGGGGAACTTCTTTATAAAGATATTGGAGAAAAGATATTTGAATTTGTTTTAAGGGATATGACATCTGATATAGGTGGGTTTTATTCAGCTCTAGACGCAGAAACAGAAGGAGAAGAGGGGAAATACTACGTATTTGAATATGATGAAATTATAAATCTTTTAGGAGAAGAGTTCGGAAGATTTTATGCCAGTTATTACGATATATCAGAGGAAGGCAACTTTGAAGGGAAGAATATTCCAAATTTAATCGGGAAAAATCTAAATTCTATAACGGAATTTGATATGAATAAATTAAATAGTATGAGGGTTAGGATTCTATCCTATAGAGATAAAAGAATTAAACCTCATAGGGATGAAAAAATACTAACATCATGGAATGGTCTTATGATTGCTGCTTTAGCCTATGGGGGCAAAGTATTAAACAAGAATTTATTTATAAAAAAGGCAAAAGAATCGGCAGATTTTATAATATCTAATTCCATAGATAAAAAAGGGTACCTATTATCTACCCATATAGATGGAAAAAGTTATAATTATGGTTATTTAGAAGACTATGCTTTCTTTATATATGGACTTTTGACTCTTTATAAGGTAACTGAAGAAGAGGTTTATTTGGAAATAAGTAAAAAATTAAAGGATGATATGGTAAAGTTATTTTGGGATGAAAAAGATGGAGGATTTTATTATTATAGCCATATTTCAGAATCGTTAATTCTAAGACCAAAGGATTTTTATGATGGTGCTATTCCATCTGGTAATTCCTTTGCAGCCTTAAGCTTACAAAAATTATATAGGATAATAGAAGATGAAGAAATTTATGAAAGATTAAACCAAATATTTTATTCTTTTGGTGACAGTACCAACAAGAATCCAACTGCTTATATATATTCTATATTAGCATCTAGAATTTTTGATCTATAAAAATATAAAAGATATTTACTATTAGGAACTATTATGCTATACTGTAATATAATATTTTATAAAGTAAACAAAAACTATGACTTGGTAAAGTAGGGTATATATAGTATCACAGAGAGAGTTCAATTTGGTGAAATGGACTTATACTAGTATATTTGAAGTGCACTAAGGAGTTTTTAGTCGAAATGAAAGTAGACTTAAACGGCTGTTCCCGTTATTGAACTAGAGTATGTTGGTACTCGATTTAAGATGGGATTATACCCCAAGCAGAGTGGAACCGCGAAAGCAACCTTTTGCCTCTGTATATTAATTTATACAAGAGGTAAAAGGTTTTTTTATTGCAATTTCTAGGGCAATCTAATGATGTAAATTTAAAGAATAATAAATATATAGCGAAATTAGGAGGAGATAAAATGATATTTAATAATATTTATAAAACTATTGGAAGAACACCTTTAGTAAAATTAAATAATATGACTACAGAAGATATGGCAGATATATGGGTAAAAGTAGAATCTTTTAATCCAGGTGGTAGCATAAAGGATAGACCTATCTTATATATGCTTACAGATGCAGAAGAAAAAGGGATATTGAAAAAGGGAAGTACCCTTATAGAGCCAACTAGTGGTAATACTGGCATTGCTCTTGCTATGATAGGTGCAACAAAAGGTTATAATGTAATAATAGTAATGCCTGATACTATGAGCATAGAAAGAAGAAAGCTTATGGAAGCTTATGGAGCAGAACTAATATTAACAGAAGGAAAATACGGTATGAAAGGTTCAGTAGATTTAGCAAAAGAATTGGTTGCTAAGAAAGGATATTTTATGCCAGATCAATTTGGGAATATAAATAATGTAATTGCCCATTATGAAACAACTGGCGTGGAGATATTAGAAGACATAAAAGGAGAAGTAGACGCCTTTGTAGCGGGAGTAGGAACAGGTGGAACCGTTACTGGAGTAGGTAAAAAATTAAAGGAAAAAAAACTAGATACATTAATAGCTGCAGTAGAACCTAGTAAGTCCCAAATTTTATCAGGCGGCAATCCAAATAGTCATCGAATACAAGGAATAGGAGCTAATTTTATACCAGAAATATTAGATAGAAATATAATAGATGAAATTATCAAAGTTGATGATGAAGATGCATTTATATATTCTAAAAAGATAAGTAAAGAAGAAGGAATTTTTTGTGGAATATCTTCAGGCGCCAATATTTATGCTGCAATTGTTATAGCTAAAAGATTAGGCAAAGGTAAAAATGTAGTAACAGTTCT
>NZ_DATHXO010000205.1:0-1931 GCF_035459645.1 Schnuerera sp. | reverse complement strand
AAATCATATGGATTTGATTACCAGTCTCTCTAGATAAAAAATATCTGAATACAATCTCTATTCTTTCATTCAATGAGTTGAGTGAGTCTTTAATAATATTAAAAACAGAAGTATATTCTTGACTTTCAACATCTTGATTTATACTATCAAACTTCCCTTTAACTTCTTTAAGCTCATCTTCGTCATATTCAAAAAAATTCAAAATACTCTGTTCTATATATTTCCCGCCTATTTCAATTACCCTACTAACATATACTGTTCCATTTCTTATTATAGAGATGGTGGTATTATCGTATCCAATATCTATAGTAGCAAAAGTTATATCTTCTGTTGGGTAATCTACATTAATAAAATTGCTAAATTTTATAAGTTTAGCTATAGAGTTAGGTTGATAATCTAATACTAAAGGGTTTAAATCTAAATTCTTTAGCAATTGTAGATGATTTTCTACTATAGCCTTTGGTATTCCAATTAATAATATACTTAACTTTTCTACATCATTTTCATAAATTAAATCTATTATGCTATATTGAACAATATAATTTTCTGGGTTCATAGGTATATAATCTGAAATTTGATAACTTAATATATTTGCAATTTCTTCAGGTTTCACTTTAGGTATTGTAACTTCCCTAGTTATTATCTTGGAGCTATTAATTGTTAGATAAGTATCTTTAATTTTTATTTTATTCTTTTTTAACTCTTCATCTATTACATAGTGAACTAACTCCTTGTCCACTATTTCTCCATCATTGTATGCTTCTTTAGGTGTAGGGATAGTAAAGTAATTATCTATAATAATTCCTTTTTTCGTTTCTCTTCCTACAACTCCCTTTATCTGGTAAGATCCTATATCTAAGGATAAGACCTTTTTTTTAGGTAAAAGAGATTTCAAATTCAATTATCATCATCTCCTTTTATGTTAATATATTCGATTATAGAGCCTTCTGAATCATTGCCTTTAATGTTAAGCAACTCTATAGTAGATTTAATATTAAATTTCTCATCATCCGCTATATATATTCCATTAATATTTATGGTAATAAGATTGTCTTCTAATTGAAAATATGATTCTGCCTCATTGATTATTATATCAGCTCCAGTTAGAATTTTTGATTCAGATTTAAACTTATGTACCTTTATTGCATTATCTTTTATATAAATATAATTTTTGTCAGTATCAAAATCATTATCATGCTTATCTTTATATAAATAAACCTGGTCTGCAAATCTTAACTCATCCTCTATTGCCATTATAATCCTATTTAAATTCGTCTCTTTATTATAAGTAATATTACTTCTATGAAAAGTTGAATAGTTAAAATTCAAAAATATAAACATAAAAGAAACAATAATCCCCAAAATAGTCACTGTCAATATTAATTCTACTAAAGTCAATCCTCTATTATCAAGTAATTTTCTATTCATTTTCATCTTCCTCAATAAAAACATAGTTTGAAAGTTGAACTTTTCTATTCCCATTCTCATAGAAAAAATTAATTTTAATTTTAAGGATATTTGAAAAAATATTATTAGAATTTTCAATTCCCTTAATGTCTACAATTTGTTCTTCTATCAAGCAATGAATCTTTTTATTTAGATGTTTTTCAAAATTATTATCGTTATCAAATATTATATAATCATCTCGGTATCCTCTATCTTCCAAAACTTCTTTAACTATGGCTTTCAATTTTTCATCATCTTCTATTAAAACCTTAGTAGATTTTAAATGTATCTCATCTAAAATACTTTTTACTTCTCTAACAACTTTAACTTTTTTGCCGGAAAAATTAATATTTATATTGGTACTACTAAACAAACTCAAAAAAGAAACTATTATGATTCCTAATATGGCTAAAGATATCAATGCTTCTAATAAGGTAAACCCTTTATTGTTGATTTTTACCACCTTCTTATCTATTTTGACCAAT
>NZ_DATHXO010000204.1:0-2176 GCF_035459645.1 Schnuerera sp. | reverse complement strand
ATCATTATCATCAGAAGGAGTATTAGACTTTGTACAAGCTGCTAAACTAAAGATCATAAGGACTAGTAAGAACAATGCTATAATTTTTTTCATAATGTCACTTCCTTTCTTCGTTTGATTATATTATACAATAGATATCTTAAAATAAAATTAAAAAATGTTAACAATTTTTTGTTTATCACCTTCCTTTAATTAATTGAGTTAATTAAATTATATCATTATCTATATCAAAATTAGTTTCTAAATATATATTAAAATGGTATAATTAAATAAAATTGTATAATAAAAGAGGGATATTTAGATGAAAAGGATAGTTCGAGCTTTGTTAAAGTTATTTGCTGGATATTTTGTATGTGCAATAGGAATAGTAATGACTATAAATGCAAATTTAGGATTAGCACCATGGGATGTTTTTCATCAAGGCTTATCTAATTTAATTGGAATTACAATAGGAAGAGCCCATATTTTAGCAGGTATTAGTATTATAATTTTAAATAGTATATTTGGAGAAAAAATTGGTTGGGGTACTATATTTAATATGATATTCATAGGAATTTTTATAGATTTTTTAATGTTAAATCATTTAATCCCTGTATTTAATAATTTTATTATAAGTTTAATTATGATGCTTTTAGGACTTCTGGTATTAGGATTTGGATGTTATTTATATATAAGTGTAGGCTGGGGTTCAGGACCAAGAGATGGACTTATGATTGCTCTTGTCAAGAAGACAAACAAATCCGTAAGGTTTATTAAAAACACTCAGGAAATTATTGCAGTAATAATTGGCTATATATTGGGAGGTTACGTAGGGATTGGTACATTGCTTATGGCTATTTTAGGAGGATATGCTACCCAATTTGCTTTTAAAATTGCTAAGTTTGATGTTAGTCAAGTTGAACATAGATTCATAGATGACGATATTAAGTTTATTAAAGAAAAGTTAGAAGCTAAAAACTAGATATTTAATAACAGAATTATATTTTAAAGGAGATGGAAAAATGGAACTTATAAATAAGGGCAAAACAAAAGATGTATATGAATTGGAAAATGGTTATTACCTTCTAAAGTTTAAAGATGACGTAACAGGAGAAGATGGAATTTTCGACCCAGGAGCTAATACAGTAGGTCTAACCATTGAAGGGGCTGGACAGTCTGGACTTAAATTAACTAAATTCTTTTTTGAAATATTAAAAGAAAAAGGAATACCTACTCATTATATAGATGCGGATATTGAAAAAGCAACTATGACTGTAAAACCAGCAAAAGTATTTGGAAATGGATTAGAAGTAATCTGTCGCTATAGAGCTGTAGGGAGTTTTTTACGCCGCTATGGAATGTATGCTGAAGAAGGCCAGACTTTAGATGCTTTTGTGGAAGTTACTCTTAAGGATGATGAAAGAAAAGATCCACCTATTACTGAAGATGCTTTACATATGTTAGGGATATTATCCAAGGAAGAATATAAAATTTTAAAAGAACTTACTATAAAGATTAGCAATATAATAAAAGAAGAATTGGCCAAAAAGGATATAGAACTTTACGATATTAAATTAGAATTTGGTAGGGTAGGAGAAAACAACGAAATTGCTTTAATTGATGAGATTTCTGGTGGTAATATGAGAGCTTATAAAAATGGAAAATATATTGAACCTTTAGAGTTAGAGAAAATTATATTAGATAGTTAATCAATACGGTATAGTTATTAGGAAATTAATGGCTATACCGTTTATTTATTATGCCTTTTATGGTAAAATTAATTAAAATTGATTAAAGAGGTGAAGTTCTTGGAATTGCAGGATAGACCAATAATAACTATACGAAATTTAGAAAAAACTTTCGGTACAAAAAAAGTTTTAAAGGGAATAGATTTGGACATTTATCCAGGACAAATTATTGGATATATTGGCCCAAATGGCGCAGGTAAAAGTACTACTGTAAAAATAATGCTAGGATTAATCGAGGAATATACAGGAGAAGTAGAAATTTTAGGAGAAAATATATCTAATGGAAATGTAGAATATAAAAGGAAAATAGGTGCTGCGCGAGGGCGTGGACCGGGTGCTGGCGCTGCAGACGCGGCTGGCCGATGCGGGCATCGAGGATCACAGCAAGGTGTTCAATACCGCCCGCATCGAGGCCCTGGAGCTGGAGAATCTGATGGACGTGGCGCTGG
>NZ_DATHXO010000203.1:0-3238 GCF_035459645.1 Schnuerera sp. | reverse complement strand
TGGACTATATACTTGATTCATAATTTGAAATGGTATATAGACCCTGGCTAGTTGTTTTTCTTTTCCTCTTTCATAAAAATCTCCACTCATTTAGAATCCTCCCTCATGTAAATATTATTTCTTTTCAATATATAGTACGTTTTTTAAATCCAATTGTTACAATGAAAAAATGGTTCCTACCAATAAAACAGTAGGAACCATTTTTTTATAAAATTTTCTAATTATCAATTACTCAAAGTTATCTATTATTAACTTAATCAGTTACTAAGAAACAAGAAACAAAATGATCTGGTTTTACTTCTATTAATTTTGGATCTGTATTAAAGCATTTTTCCATTGCATAGTTACATCTTGGAGCAAATCTACATCCTGGTTTTGGTTCAATTGGAGATGAAATTTCACCCTTTAGTAAAATCCTATCTTTTTTAGACTTCAAACTTGGTACTGGTATAGCTGATAGCAAGGCTTGAGTATAAGGATGTAAACTATTTTTAAAGAGTTCATTAGTAGGAGCTTTTTCAATAATTTTCCCAAGATACATAACTGCTATACTATCTGAAATATGCTTAACCACTGATAAATCATGAGTGATAAACAAATAAGTTAGCCCAAGTTCCTCTTGTAAATCTTGCATAAGATTTAATATTTGCGCTTGAATTGAAACGTCTAAAGCTGACACAGGCTCATCTGCAACTATGAATTTTGGTCTCAATGCCAATGCTCTTGCAATACCAATCCTCTGTCGTCTACCTCCATCAAGCTCATGAGGATATGAATTTATAAGTCTTTCTGCTAAACCAACTATATCCATAAGTCTTAAAACTTCTTTTTCCAATTTTGAATTCTTATTTTCTACTATTTTATGAACGATTAAAGGCTCCGCTATTATTTCAGATACAGATAATCTTGGATTTAATGATGAAAATGGATCCTGAAATATAATTTGAACATCTCTTCTAAGTTTAGCTAATTCTTTTTTTTGCATATTGGTAACGTTTTTTCCATCAAATGTTATATTACCATCTGTAGCTTCTAAAAGTCTTAGAATTAATCTTCCAGCTGTAGACTTACCACACCCAGATTCTCCAACTAAACCTAATGTCTCTCCTTTTTTTATTTCAAAATTTACATCATCAACTGCATGGAGTTTTCCTTTAGGAGTATCAAAGTATTTTTTTAATCCTTCTACTTTCAAAATAGCCTCTGTCATTATTCCACCTCCTTAGCTTCTACTAGCCCTTCATATATAAGACATTTTACTTGATGATTATCACCTATATCTTTTGTTATTGGCTCTTGTTCTTTACATATTGGTTGGGCATGAGGACATCTAGGATGGAATTTACAACCAGATGGTAAATCCGTTGGATCTGGCATTAGTCCTTTTATTGGATTTAATCTTTCCACATCCTCTTCTAAGTTTGGGATAGAACCAAAAAGACCTATAGTATAAGGATGTTTTGGATCTTCAAATAATTGTTCTAAAGAAGCAAATTCTACTATTTCCCCAGCATACATTACCGCTACTTTATTACAAGTTTCTGCAACAATCCCTAAATCATGAGTAATTAATATCATAGCAGTATTGAATTCTTCTTTTAAATTCCTCATTAATTCCAATACTTGAGCTTGTATTGTAACATCTAATGCCGTTGTAGGTTCATCAGCTATTAATAAATTTGGGTTACAAGCTAAGGCAATAGCAATAACTACCCTTTGCTTCATTCCTCCTGAAAACTGATGAGGGAAATCTACAGATCTTTCTTTTGGAATTCCTACCAATTCTAGCATTTCTATAGCTTTTTCCATTGATTCATCATAAGATAATTTTTGATGAATCTGAATCCCTTCTGCTATCTGTTCTCCTACAGTCATTACTGGATTTAAAGAAGTCATGGGATCTTGGAAAATCATTGATATTTGATTCCCTCTAATATTTCTCATTTCTTCTTCTGTCTTATCTAATAAATTAGTTCCATTAAAAATAATTTCACCGTCTATTATCTTTCCAGGAGGATTAGGTACTAGTCTTAGAATGCCTAATGCAGTAGTAGTTTTCCCAGCACCTGTTTCGCCAACTAACCCTAATGTTTCTCCTTTATCCAAATCTATATTAAGTCCATTAACTGCCTCCACTACACCATCATCAGTAATATAATGAACTACTAAGTTTTTAATTTCTAGAATATTGTTTTTATCCATGTGCTTTTTACCCTCCTTCTACTCCTTTAACCTTGGGTCTAGTGCATCTCTTAATCCATCACCCAGAAGGTTTAAAGCTAATATAGTTATCATAATAGCAAGACCTGGGAAAGTAGTTATATGAGGTGCTTGTCTTAAAAACGATCTACCATCTGCTAGCATAGCTCCCCATTCTGGTTGAGGTTTAGGAACCCCAAGGCCTATAAAACTTAAACCTGCTGTAGAAAGTATAGCACTTGCTACACCTAAAGTTCCTTGAACTATTACTGGTGCCAATGCATTTGGTATAATATGTTTAATGATTATTCTACTATCTTTAGCACCGACAGCCCTTGCTGCCTCAATAAATTCTTGGTCTTTAACCATTAATACAGAAGCTCTTACGATTCTAGCATACTGTGGTATTGAAGATATCCCTATTGCTATCATCAAATTCATTAAACTACCACCTAGTGCCGAAACTATAGCAATAGCTAATAGAATACTTGGTATAGCCAAAAATACATCCATAGCTCTCATTATAATATTATCTACTCTTCCACCATAAAATCCTGCTACGGCACCTAGAGTTCCACCTATGATAACTGCAATTCCTACAGCTACAATACCTACCATTAAAGAAATCCTTGCTCCATGGATAAGTCTTGCAAATATATCTCTACCTAAATCATCTGTACCTAGCCAATGATCTTTGCTTGGTCCTTGTAATCTTACAGATGTATTCTGTTTGATTGCTACCTCATCATAGTCTGCTATCTGATTAGCAAATACAGCTAATAAAATTAAAACTATCAGTATACCTAAGCCAAGCATGGCCATTTTATCTTTTTTTAATCTTCTCCATACTTCCATCCATTGGCTTCTTTTTTTTCTTGGCTTTACATTCGATTTGATTTCAGCTCCTGTTGACATATCTTTAGATTGCATATTGAAAACCCTCCTTTGCTAAGTCCTTATCTATATTGGGATTTAATCCGTGGGTCTAAAAATGCATATAGTATATCTATAAATAGATTAACAATACTAAAAGTTGCGG
>NZ_DATHXO010000202.1:0-6152 GCF_035459645.1 Schnuerera sp. | reverse complement strand
ATTTATTGTTATGGCAGTTTATTTAATAGTGTTTTTTATAACCATATCCCAATATGGAGTTCATCAGTTAAAAAGGGAAATATGGCCTTCCATAGCCGTTATAAAAGAAGTAGATCTACCAGGATATTTTTTAGAAAATCTAGACGGAATTGTAATGGCTGCTTGGGTAATGGTAATATATGGGACTATGGGGCCTTTTCTCCATGCTTCCGGGGTTATATTAAGTAATATATTTAGTATTAAAAAACATGAATTATTTATTCCTTTTTTAGTTCCTATTATATACTCAATATCATTATTACCGGATAATTTAATAATAACCAATAAAGTCATGGGGATGATTTTAAATTATCTTGCATTGATTTCAATAATAATTCTTCCCACCATTATCTTTTTACTAGCTTGTATTAAAAGGAGGAAGAACAAATTATGAAGGAGAAATTATTTATAATATTGATGCTTTCCTTATTTTTTATATCAGGATGCTGGGACAAGGCAGAAATAGAACAAAGAACATTTGTATCCGATATCGGAGTTGATTTAAATAAAAAGGGAGAAATGAATAGATTTATTGTTACTTATCAATATCCAAATATAAATGCAATTGGAAAAAACGCTACTGAAGATAAAAAATCCTATGTATTATCAACGCCTTGTAGTAGCATATTTCAAGCCGGCAGAGAACTTAGCACACGTGTCCCTTTTCCTTTTTACTATAAACATGTAAAGGTATTAATATTAGGAGAAGAGTTATTACATGAGGAAAATTTAGTACGGGAAGTAATAGATGAACTAAATAGAGATACTAAGATAAATAAAAAGGTACAAATTCTTGTAGCAGAAGGAAAGGCAAAAGATATAATAGAAGCAAATATTACCCGTGAACAAACAGTAGATGGGGTTATATACTCTACAGTAAAAGACAATAAAACCTCTAGTAGATTTACATCCCAAACTCTAACAGGGCTGATTTCTAATTTTGATTTTTCTGGAGTATCCCTTATTCCTCGGGTTACTATAATAGATGATAGATATGTAATTTCCGGTGGATGTATAATGAAAAATTATAAATATGTAGCTTGGATAGATGAAAAAGAAAATAGAGCTATCAGCTTGTTGAACAATAAAGTAAATAACGAGACTATGGATGTAATCTATGAAGGGGATTTAGTATCATATACGATAACTAATGCTAAATCTACTAAAAAAGTAGAATTTAATGATGAAATAAATGTGAACTTTTCAATCAGAACTGAAGGCTATATACAAGGATATATTATGGATGGGGAGAAAACTACTTTTGACAATGAGGTTTTAGAGGAAATGGAAAAAACCATAGAAAAAGATATTAAAAAAGAATTGGATAAAACTATAGACAAACTCCAAAAAACATATAAAGCAGATGTAATTGGAGTGGGAGAACATATAAGTAAATTTGAATCTAAAGACTGGAAAAAAATAAAGAATAACTGGGATAATATCTTCCCAGATATAAATATCAATACAACAGTAGATGTGAAGATAAGAAGAACAGGACTGACTAAATGACAAACTTTGTCAATGCACAAATGCAGGGGAACTGTGGTCTCGGAGAAATCCCAAAGCTAGATCCTTCGTAGGTAAGTCTAATACTGCCATCCTCAGGATGACTGTTTTTGTCATTCTGAGCTAATCGAAAAACAATTGCCTAACGAAGCGAAGAACAATTGCCTAACGAAGCGAAGAACAATTGCCTAACGAAGCGAAGAACAACTGTCTAACGAAGTGAAGAACAATTGCCTAACGAAGCGAAGAACAATTGCCTAACGAAGCGAAGAACAATTGCTTCTGTCATTCTGAGCGAAGCGAAGAATCTCGAATGTATAAAAAAACAGATATAGGAAATAATTAATATTGAAAGTAAAAAACGACTTAGGAGGAATTAAGATGAAATATAAAAAAACAATCCTTAGTTTGGCATTATTAATTATTACTATCATTTATATAATCCATCCATATATTGCTGAGAGAGGAGCACATGTAGATGGATTTAAAGATCAAATAATACGATTCCATATTAAAGCCAATAGTGACAAAGAGGAAGACCAAGCTTTAAAATTAAAAATAAGGGATGAAATATTAAAAGATACAAAATCACGTTTTGGAAATAGTAAATCTTTAGATGAAACTAGAAAACTAGTTGAAAAGAATCTAAACAATATAAAATTAATTGCTGAAAAAACAATAGAAGATGAAGGCAAAGATTTTCCAGTAGAAGTATCCTTAGGAATAAAGAATTTTCCTACAAGAAAATATGGAAATATTATGTTTCCTGCAGGAGAATATGAAACATTGGAAGTAATTATAGGAGAAGGTAAAGGCAAGAACTGGTGGTGTGTTATGTTTCCTCCTTTATGTTTTATAGACATTAATCATAGCGATGCTATCAAAGTAGAAGAAGAACTAGAAGAAGTACTTACAGAAGAAGAAATAGACCTTCTCCTTGCTGATAAAGAACCCCCTATAATATTAAAATCCAAAATAAAAGAAGTATTAGAAAAAACAAAAACATATTTAGCAGATATTTTAGCAGAAAAAGAATAAAAATGCCACCAAGATAAACTTTGGTGGCATTTTTTGTGTCATCCTGAGGTTAGCAGAATAGGACGATTCTTGAAGGAACCAATTCTTATCTCAATAGATTAATTATAGTTTCATAAACTAGCTTTGGTGCAACATTGAAAGAATAGTCCTTCTCCAACCTTTCTGTAAATTTATGAGCATCCTTACCAAAAGGACCTATATTTACAACAGGAAGGTTTAATCTTTGCATATCTTCAATAGGTAGATTATACTTTGCTCCAAATCCAGGCATATTGTTTTTCAGAGAATCAACAGCATTTTCTTCCCTAGGAGCTGCTGCATAGCTTAAATCGGAGATATAAGGATAGAATTTTTTCATTTCAATATCATAATCAGAATCTATTTCATCTATAACTTGATTTACTGTATTCAACAATTTTTTCTCCAATGGAGATTCACCTTTCACATAAATATGTGGGTAATAAGGTGGTGAAAAATAGACTACAACTACTGGATTTTTATCAGACCACATATTATGAACAGCTTCTACCATCTTTAAAGCAAATATTCTTGCGTCAATGTCCTCATCTGCAAGTAGTTCTTCTTTTAATTTATCTATTACATCATCGAGCTCTTTGCCTTTTTCTTCTTTTACTTTCTCATATAGTTCTTCATAGGAAATAACTTTAGTTTCCCAAGGTAGTTTTTCATAAGGGAAATTATTAGATTTACAATACTTTTTATATTCTTCATTTAAATCATCGATTACTTTTTGGAATGCTAAATTGGTACCATCTATAACCTTATCCATCATTTGGTCTGGAGTACTGCTATGAGTGCCAAAATTGAAATATAAATAACTAGTTTTAGCCGTTTGGACAGAATACTCAGGCTTTAAATCCTGTTGTCGTAAAGATATAGGTGGCACAGTTACCTCACCCTCTGCTTCATCACAATACTTAGTATTAAAATCGATTTCTTTTACTATAGCTGAAGAAAGATGATTAGGGTCAAGACCTTTAAAAGGGTCTCCTCCATGGGCTTCAGAACCAACTATATAAAAACTTGGCATCAATTTTCCCACAGTTCCGACATATACATACCTAGTATTATCTCCCTCATATCTAGGAGCCATATAATCAGTATCGATTACAGCTTGGTATTGAAAACCTTCTTCTTTCTCTAATTTAGTCAACTCTGGAACAGCTGAAAGCATACCACTTGAATTGCCTTCTTCATCACATACAGCAGCAAATACAATATTGCCTTCAAAATCTTCTACATCATCTGAAATGGATTCTACTATAGTCATTAAAGTAGCTACACCACATTTCATATCAAATACTCCTCGACCAAATAGATATTCCCCTGATTCTAAGTCCTTTAAGGCATCTTCTGGAAGAGATACTGTTTTAAACTTTTCTGCTAATTCTAAAGGTTTAGTTGCATAGTCTTTTAAAACTCCATAATCAGAAATACCAACTGTATCTGTATGTCCTATTAATACTACAGTTTTATTACTATTGCCTTTTTCACCTTTAACCACTGCCATTACACTTTTTCTTTCCAGAGGATCATCTTTTACAGGGACATATTTTACCATTTCAGGATGTTTTTTAAAATAGTCCATTTCGATGAACTTTTCATATACTTTTTCAACTACATTATTTTCTTCCTTTGTTCCTACAACGCCACGAATTTCTGCCAATTCTAAAGTGAGTTTCTCAATTTTTTTGCCTAAATCTTCATTCATTTTATCTCCTCCTAAGATGAAATTTTTTTAGTATGTCAATATTAATTGTTAACCTTAGCTTTATCATAATATTTTGGATTACTAAAGAACTCATTTTTCAAATCCTTTACTTCATTGGACAACATCAATAATCCAATCATATTTGGAATAATTATTGTTGCTAATAGTATATCTAAGAAATTATAAAGAAATTCAATACCACCATATACTCCTAAAATGATAGATATTAAATATACTACAACCATTATATTTGAAAACTTACTACCGAACAAGAATTCTGCCTGTGTTTTTCCATAATAGGTAATAACTATAATAGTTGACAGTACAAATAAAAGTATACTTATGGTTACAACTCCTCCACCGATACTATCTCCTAATAATTGTTGGAAAGCTACTGCTGGCATACTTGCTGCTTGATCAGTAGGAACTATTTTATAAACACCAGAAACTAATATAACTAAGGCTGTAATAGTACATACTATAACAGTGTCAACTACAATTTCAAATAGACCCCACATAGCTTGACGTACAGGATGATCGGTAACTGCTGCAGCATGAGCTATAGGTGCAGTACCCATTCCAGCTTCATTTGAATATACTCCTCTTGCAGTACCCCATCTTAAAGCTTGAGCCAATGTTGCTCCAGCTATTCCGCCGGTAGCAGCTATTGGGGTAAAAGCATGTTTAAATATAAGACCAAATGCCCTTGGTAATTCTGTAATATTCACAATAATAATTATTAAACCACCTAAAAGATATAATAGAGCCATAAAAGGAACTAATTTTTCAGTAAAAGTAGCAATCCTTCTTATACCACCAAAGACTACCAAACCAACAAGAATTACGAGAATTCCACCTGTGACCCAGTTAGGAATATTAATAGTACCTGCTGTTTGAACTGCAGAAACAGCTTGCGTTGCAATAGAAGGTATTAATTCAATCATCAAGAAGAATGAGAATATGATACCTAAAGCTTTACCTAGGCCAGATTTAATACCTTTACTTAAGAAATACATAGGGCCACCTACATAATCGCCTTCTTCATTTTTTTCTCTGTATTTAATACCTAATACTATTTCTGAAAATTTAGCTGCACTAGCTATTAAAGCTACAATCCACATCCAGAAAACAGCACCTGGACCACCAAAGGCAATAGCTACAGGTACTCCAACTATATTAGAGGCCCCAATAGTTGAAGCTAAAGCAGCGGTCGCAGCTTGGAAAGGAGAAACGGTCCCTTCCCCTTCGGGTTTAGCAAATATTTTCCCAAAAGTTTCTCTCATTGCAAAAGGGAAATATTTAAATTGAAAAAACCCTAACTTAATAGTTAAAATAATACTACCCCCAACTAAAATTACCATCATTGGAATTCCCCAAAGCCAGTTAGAAAAATTTACAATAGCATCTACAAAAGTTTGCATTATATCCCTCCTAATTTTTTGAAATTAGTGTCTTAAACCCAGTAGAATAAACCTTAAATTCACCTCCTTTTGTAATCATTGTAAAATTAAACAATTAAATATTATCTGAATATTTAATATTGCAAAAATTATACCAATAATCAAAATATGGATTGAAGAATTAATATATTATGTTTTAGTTAAGAATATACTCATTTATTTATGTTTTTTTATTATATAAAAAGATTCTAAAATTATTCTATATAATAAAAAAACAGGATAAGGCAAATATTTTTTTGCATTTCCTGTTTTAAAGTAAAAAATAATTATGTTTGTATTTATCTTATTTCTATTCCATAGTTATCCATTTTATACTTTAAAGTTTGTCTTGAAATTTTTAAAAGTTTAGCAGCTTCATTTAAAGTTTCGCTGCTTTC
>NZ_DATHXO010000201.1:0-2566 GCF_035459645.1 Schnuerera sp. | reverse complement strand
CTATTAACTTAGGTTTATTAAGGTAAAGCGAAATTAAAATTACAAATTATTACATTATATGATTATGGAGTTATTATTCTAATATTATTTAGAAAATTATTTTTTAATTGTTTTCCAACAATTACTTGACACTATCATTTTCTCATATTTGTATTTACAAAGGCATACAAAAATGAAATAATAGTAATAATAAACAAAGGCGGTGAAAAAATGGATATTCAATTCTGTGGTGCAGCGAAGGTAGTTACTGGTTCGAATTATCTAATTGCTACTGATAAACATAAGATTTTAATAGACTGTGGCATGTTCCAAGGAAGTGAAGAATTAGAAAGAATGAATTTTGAACCTTTTCCATACAACCCTGGAGAGATAGACTATCTAATATTATCTCATGCTCATATAGACCATAGTGGGAGGATACCCAAACTTATTAAAGATGGGTTTAAAGGTAAAATAATATCAACAAAGGCAACCTATGATCTTTGTAAAATAATGCTTATGGATTCAGCAAAAATCCAAGAGGCAGATGTAGAATGGGAAAATAGGAAAAGACAAAGAGCTGGGAAAAAACCAATTGAACCTTTGTATACTATGGAAGAAGCAGAAATTAGTCTAAAATATTTTGAAACTTATCTATATGGACAAAAGATAATTGTCAATGAAGATATAGAATTGATGTTTAGAGATGCAGGACATATGTTAGGTTCATCAATTATAGAATTATGGATTAAGGAAAAAGGGAAAATTTTAAAAATTGTTTTTTCAGGCGATCTAGGAATGCCTAACAGGCCCATAATAGACGATCCAGAGTTTATAGATGAGGCTGATTATTTAATAATAGAATCTACTTATGGAGATAGGATTCATGAAGAGTTCAACAAAAGCACTGAAAAGTTGGTAGAAATAATAAATAAAACCGTTCTTAGAGGTGGTAGTGTAATTATACCTTCATTTGCAGTAGGTAGAACTCAAGAGCTGATTTATAAACTAAACAAATATTATGAATACAATAAAGAAATAGAAGAATATATGAAAATTCCAGTATATGTGGATAGCCCTATGGCAGTATTAGCTACGGAAGCTTTCCAAGCCAACTCTAGTAGTTTTGATGATGAAGCAAAAGGGCTTATCTTAAAAGGAGATAATCCATTTCAATTTCCAAATTTAAGATATGTAAAAGATCAAAGAGAATCTATGGCATTGAATAAATATAAATTTCCTAAGGTAATTATCTCATCTAGCGGAATGGCAACAGCTGGTAGAATTAGACATCACTTAAAACACAACCTATGGGATGCTAGAAATAGTCTAGTATTTGTTGGTTATCAAGCAGAAGGTACTTTGGGTAGAATAATATTAAATGGAGCAAAGCGAGTGAGAATATTAGGAGAAGAAGTGGCAGTAAAATCTGAGATATATGATTTAGAAGGTTTTTCTGGCCATGCAGATCAAATTATGCTAATAGATTGGATTAGAAAATTTAAGAAGAAACCAGAGAAGATTTTTATTGTTCATGGAGAAGAAAAATCCTCTAATGCATTAGCTAATTTAATAGAAAAAGAATTCAATATCGAAACAATAATACCTAATATAGGAGAGATATTTGATATCAAAAGACAAAGTGTTGAATTAACTAAAAGGACAGACAGAGAAGCAGAAGATTTAGAACAAAGCATAATGAAAGATCTACAATATATATATAATCAATTCCAGTCTTTAAATACAAGGAAGGGGCAATTAGTAGATCATAAATTATTAGAAAAAGAATATGATTCTCTTAAGAATATTTTAATTCAACTTCAACAGAATTTAATGGATTTAAATATGATGTTAGGGAAATAACTATCAATATAATAAATCTTTAAATCTATAATAATTATTAAATTATTATAGATTTTTTTTATAGAAAAATGATATAATATGTTAACGTTTGTTTATATAATAACAAATAATCTAATGCAAATACTTTAGACTTAGTTTTGGAGGTGTTGTTTTGATTGATAATAGAAATTGCAGTTTATTAATAGTATTAGTATTCTGTTTAAGTTTGATAGTAATAGCATTTGTTTTAGATTCTCCTAATACAATTTTAAAAGGAATGTATGAAATAATTGTAGCCCCAGATATACTTTTAACAGATTATATTGAAGTAGGCGGGATAGGAGCTGCTTTTGTAAATGCAGGGATAATGGGATTAATAAATCTATATTTGCTAAATAAATTCAAATCAAATATAAACGGTTTAGCAATGGCAGCTATCTTTACTGTTATTGGTTTTTCTTTTATTGGCAAGAATGTCCTTAATTTTTGGCCAATTTATTTAGGAGGATATTTATATTCAAAAGCAAAAAAAATAGAATTTAAAAATATTTTTTTAATATTGATGTTCAGCACTACTTTAGCGCCAGTGGTGAGTGAAATAGCTTTTGGTACTCACTTATCTAGACATATAGGTATACCTATTGGAATTTTTATAGGCATAATAATTGGATTTATAATAACCCCTTTGTCAGCTCAAATGGCTAAGTTCCACGATGGGTATAATTTATACAATATCGGTTTTACT
>NZ_DATHXO010000200.1:0-9688 GCF_035459645.1 Schnuerera sp. | reverse complement strand
AACATGGTATTTTCCACTTCTTTCAGGAGATTTTTTAATAATACTATTTAATGCACTAATTATTGCTTGAATAGTTTTAATACCAATATCATTAACCATTTCTCCAACTGAATCTACAATATCATCGAGGTTTCCTTCGCCTTCAAGAACTCTTATTATATTTTCTTCAATTTCACCCTTAACTTTTCCTGCTATTAATTGTATAATATTATTCATAGAGAATATCCTCCTTTTTTGTGATTTCAACGATTACATTATATCAAATTGAGGATTATTCTCTATATTTTTTTGTTTATTTGTCCAACAATTATTTTACACTAAGCGAAAAATATTTTTTGGTAGTACCACTACCTTTTTTTGTAAAGTGTAAATTGATAATATTTTACTTAGAATATAGTTTTAGAAATAAATAGAAGGTATACAATTAATGGGACAGGGAGAACCGTCCCTGATGTCCCAAATTTTAAATCTTTTAGATTGAATAAGGTAATAATTTAATGATATGATATAATAAACTCAATTTTTATCTATTAAAGTGGTGAGATTATGTATAAAAATATAATTAAATTTACAAACAATTACATAAAAACCAAGAATAGAAAACGATTTACCCTTGAAGAATTGGAAAATTATCTTATTCATGTATATAAAGGCAAAAGTGGATATGAAAAAAATGGTGGATATGAAGGATTATATAATGGACTTACTAAGGCAGTAGAAAAAAAGATAATAAAGGAGATAAATAGTTCAAACTATAATGGGATGAATCCTCCTCTTAAGAATAGATGGGAGATAATAACTGAAGAAAGAGTTGGAGAATGGGATAGAAATGAAATGTTGAAAATGTCGGATTTACTTGATTTTGGATATTATGAAAGGCATGTGGAGTATCAGAATAAAAGGGAATGGGAGTATATAAAAAATATTTATAATTTTTTAAAAACAAGGGAAAATCGAGAATGGGCTAGTGTAGAGGAAAGATCCTTGGAGCTTTTTTACGATGAGAAGTTTTTATATTCCAGAAGAAAAGAAAAGATCGATAATAAAATACTTACAAGGTTGAATATTAAATATGAAGATTTAAAGATGAAAAAATACGGAGAAATGTTCATATACTGGAAAAGGGGCATAAAAAACATAAAAAAGGTGATAATCCTTGAAAACCATTCCACTTTCTTTTCTTATAAAAGAGCTTGTGAAAATGGAATAGATATTTTTGGAGTATTACCTGATTTACTTATTTTTGGTCAAGGTAAAAAGATAATAAAAAGCTTTTCCTTTATTGAAGAATTGGCTTCTCCTTTGGAATTAGAAATACTATATTTTGGAGATATTGATCCTGAAGGATTTATGATATATAGAAGTTTTAAAGAAAGATATGCTGAGTTAAATATAAAACTACATTTGGAAGCATATATACATCTTTTAAATATTGGGAAAAATCATCTATGTGTTGGACAAAATAAAAATGTTCTAGATTTAAATTGTATATTAGATGAATTAGCCAGCAATTCTGTTGATAATTATGGAGAAATATTGAAAGAACTGTGGACAAGTGATCTAAGGATTCCACAGGAGTATATAAATTATGAATATATACTGAAAGGTGATAAATTTGGGAGTAATTGAAAGTGGATTCTTTGATAGGATGAAAAAAATTGAACCAATAAGGATGTTAGGGACAGGTATGGATGTAGGAGAACTCAATGAATTTTCCCATGAAATATCTTTTCTTATTCTATTGAATATATTTAGAAGAGAATTAACAGAAAACCCTAATAGAACTAGAACTGATATGATCCATATTGCAGAAGAGATAGTAATGGATATGGGTATAGAAACATCTAAGGAGAATATCGAAAGGGTTGTAGATGGTACTTTATGGTATCGGGAACCTAGCAGACAAGAAAATTTCAGCACCACTATTTACAACGAAGAAACGGAAAATAGGGAAGAATATATATTTAGGTATCTGGTAGCGGATAGGGAGCATAGCCATTGGGAAGAAGGGGGCTCCACTGTATATATGCTTACTGAAGAGTCCCAAGAGATGATTTTTATTACTAGAGAGATATTAGAGGAATTTGGTTTCGATGTTGAACAATTCTACACTCTTCAATTAATAAAAACAGGGAATTTTACTAAGGCGAAGGGTAGTGTGGATAATCTAATTGCTAGAGTTAGAACATTGATTAAAAGGGAGAAGGATTATAAACAGGATATGATAAGGGATCCTCAAGTTATCTTTTTTGATAGACGAAGAAATGCTAGAAAGACAGAAGAAGAAATAAAAAAACAATTTGAAGATGAACAAAGTGTATTTGAAGACATGTTTTCATGGAAAAGCAGATATGAATCTTTGCCTGATGATAAAAGATATGAAGCAGAGATGATGTTTCAAAATTTAGAGAAGGCTAGAGTTCTTCATGATAATTTAGCTAAGATAGTTATGGAAAATATAGCTTATGAAATGGAAGTAAGGGTTAAATATCCAGAGAGTTTTTGGAAAACTTCAAATATTAGTTTTAAAAAAGATATATGGCAAAATACAATAGTTAAAAATGGACTTAGAAATTTTGAACAGTTGGAACTGGTATTAGCACCTTTATTTTCTCCACAAGTAGAATTTATTTATCCACTAAATTGGGCTTGGGAGGAGCAAATGGTTAAGACTTATACACAGGAGATAATAGAATATGATGAGGAAGAAGAAGAGGAAGATTGGTTTACTGAAGAAACGGATTGGGAACTTATAGCTCGGTTATGGATTGGCATATTTGACTCTTTTTTAGAAAAAAGTTATTTTTCAATTGGAGAATTAAATAATATAAGTACTGATGAAAAAGAGAAATGGCTTAGCCAAAGAGAAAATATTGAACTATTTATGATGTTTGCTATATCCGAAGTAATTTTAGTTGAAGATTTTGAAGGAATAGATGAAAGATTAAAGCTTTTCAGCCTTTTATGTGAAAAGGATGAAAAATATAGAGTTCTTCATAAGAAGAAAATAAAAAGCAAAATTGAGATTGATAAAGAACCCCTTTTATGGGAGGAAATGCATATTTCTCCTTATACTATATATCTGGAGGAGGCTTAATATGAGTTATTCTAATGAAAATATCCAAAAAGCTTCTAAAGTTTTTTTCTATCTTTTAAAAAATAAAGTAGTTTCAATCAATGATTCATTGGGGAATGAATATATTGAGAATTTGGAAGTAAGAGAGATTGTGAAGACTATGGCAGATGAAGGAGGGCTTATAGTTTTCCATGTAGGTGGCAATATCCATTTAGTTAGTAATTCCTATGATTCAATGTTTGCTACTTCCTATACTCATATGAAAAGCAGATATAAGGGACTTAAAAAGAAAAAGTATTTTTATTTGGCAAATATAATCATATGTATATTTTTATCGGAAATGGATAAGGAAAAGTTTGTACGCCTTAGAGCAGAAGAAGAGGGTATATCCTATTACAAATTAGAAGAAATTATTACCAAGACTATTGAATCTTGGGAAAAAAGAAGAAAGGAAGAAGAAAACTTTTCTAAGGATTGGGCTTTAGCCATTGAGGATATCTATAAATTGTGGATGATAGAGTTTTCTTATTCAAAGCCTTCAACTAGTGAAGAACTTCCCTTTAGCACTTCGTCAGAAACAAGGTTAGGGTTTATTCATGAAGCTTTAAGACCTCTAAAGGATGAGGGACTCATTATAGATATGATTAAAGAATCAAGGATAATGCCTAAAGATGAATTGTATGAAAGATTGGATTATCTATATCATGGACAGGAGAGGTATGAAGAGTTAATGGGTCTTATAGAAGATACGAAGGAGGAATTTTTAGATGCCTAGAATTTCCAAGATTAGGTTAGTTGGATGTAAATACGATGGTTTCAAAAAAGAACATGAAAATTCAATTTATAATCTTACAAGGGATGAAGAACCAGACCATACCCTTTTCACATTGAAAAACGGTGGTGGAAAAGGGGTAATGATGCAGCTTTTATTTCAAATAATGATGCCAGAAACTAGGTGGGGAAAGAACAATGGTAACAAAGTTATCTCCATGTTTTATGATCAAAAAGGTAGATTGCATCCCTATACTCTCCATATATTATTAGAATGGAAATTGGATACATTACCAGAAAAATGGCTTATTACAGGTATATGTATGAAAGCATATAAAAGAAGTACCTCGAAGAATGAAGAAGATGAAGAAAAGGTAGGCTTAAATTATTTTTTATATACTTATGAACATGAGAATAATAATTTTTATACTTTGGAAAATATTCCTGTTTATGATAAAGATAAAAGAGAATCGGTAGATTATGAAACCTTTGAGAAATTTATAGGGGATAATGGAAGGGATTTTGTAAGATATTCTCAATCTAGTGTGAAAAGGCTTGATTCAAATTTCTATGAATATATGAAAAGGTGGGGTATTTATAAACCTGAATGGGAAATTTTAAAAGTTATAAATAAAGTAGAAGGTGGAGTTGGAGATTATTTTGAAAAAGCTACGGATAATAAAGCTGTATTCGATAATTTAATCCTTCCCGCTATATCGGAAAATATGAAGAATTATGATAGTGATAGTGACAGTTTAAAGGAAATGTTCAAAAGCAATCTTTATATAACACGTAATTTGCCAATTTTATTGAAAAGAGAAGGAGATTTTAGAGATTTAATAACAGCGGTGAATCCTTTAATAGAGAATGCAGATATAGGTTCAAGGATTTTGGATATGAAGGAAAGATGTATTGCTGATGGGAATGATTTATACTTTATTATTAAAGATGAAGAAAAAAATGCAGAAAAGAATATAGAAAAATGGGAAAATGAAATCAAAAAAGGCAAGGAAAAAGAAGAAGAATTATCATTTCAAAGAGCAAATTTAGAATATGCTGAAGTAAATAAAGATATAAAAGAAATTGAAGAAAAGAATGTAGAATTAAAAAACAAGATAAGCGAAAAAGAAAACAATATTGAAGATTTAAAAAAGGAAAAGAATTTGTATGAGATAAATAAAATATTAGTAGATATGAATAAATATGATAATTCTTTAAAAGAAAAGCGTGATGAAAAAGCAAGGCTAATAGAAGCTTTGGAACTAGATGATGCGAGAAAGAGAGTAGAGGAATTAGATAGTAGAATAAAAGAAAAATGGGAATTGTTGAAATTGAAATGGGAAGATATGTCTGCTAATTATTTTGGGTATAGAAACTTTTTAACTAGGGAATTAGAAAATAAAGGTATAAATAAAGATAAGGTATTGCAAGTGGAAAAAGATCTTGAAGATAAAATAATTAGATTTTTAATTGAAAAAGAAAATCTAAATAAAGAATTTGAAAACTTGTCTCAAATATTCGATCCTTTCAGTATGAGTTTTCCAGAAAAACTATTAGAAGATATGAAAAAAGAATTTGAAAAAAAGGAAGAAAAAATAGAAGAACTTACATCTGATATAGATACTAAAGTAGAAAATATTAATAATTTAAAATTAGAAAAAAACAGATTGGAAATAGAAATTAAAAATAAAAAAGATAAACTTAAAGAACTGAAAATATCATTAGATAAAGTAGAAAATATAGAAATGGATTTGAAGCGAAGAATATGCTGGGAATTAGGGATTGATAGTACTAGAGAAGAAATAAGTCCAAATTGGATTGATGAGAAATTATACAAGACGGAAGAGTTATTAGAAGAGAAGGAAATTAGGTTAGAAGAATTGAGAAAAAATCTTTGGGAAAACAATATTGATAAATCTTTAAATCGGGATAGAAATTATTGGATACCTAATAAAGATTTATTGACTCTAAAGGGAAAAATACAGGATATGGGGATAAATGTTCAAACAGGGATGGAGTTTTTAAGTAATTTAGAATATGAAGAGGTAGAGAATATATTAGTTAAAAATCCTTCTTTTGTTTATGGATTGGTTATAGGAAATGAAGAGGATTGGAAGGTAATAGAAAAAAGCATATCTAAAGATTTTTTACTTCATAGTTTAATCCCAATATATTTAAGAAAAAATATGAATAAAGATTACGATAAGAAATTCCAATCAGTTTATAATAAAGGTTATGATTTTATTCAAAATCAACAGTATATGAATTGGATTGATGAAATAGACAAGGAATATAACCATATAAATGAAGCAATTGCCAGTGTGAAAAGTGGAGTGAATAATTTAAATAAATTACTCAATGATATTGAAAACTGGAAGAGTAATATAAATTCCTTTGATATTTTAAAGGATATTAATAAATATGAAAACGCTTATGAAGAATTGGAAAAGGAAATAGCAAAGGTAAATGCTACTATATATGAAGAAGAAAGTGAACTTGCTATAATGAAAAATACATTGAAGTCTTCGAAAGCTGAAAGGGAAAAAACAAAGGATAATATAGGCAAATTAGAAAAATATGTAGAGAGAAAATTGCTTCTTGATGAAGAAGAAACAATATATGTGGAAAATACAAAAAGGTTAGATGAAATTAGGACTAAACTTAAAGCATTAGATACGGAGATTGATAGAATTGGTAAGAGAATGGATTCTAATGAATTAGAATTTAAAAAATGGAATATGGAAATAGAAAAGAAGTTAGAAGAAATAAAAGAGGTAGTTCCAGATGCTAGAGTAAATTTAATTCATTCTAATGAACTAGAAATTTCTACTATGCCAAATTATATAATTACTGAAGATAATATATTTATTGATTTAAATGAAAGAAAAGCCTTGGTCAGTGACTTTGAAAGGAAGGATTCTCAAATTAGTCTTATTCAAAAGGATATAGATAATTTTCAAGAAAAAATAGAAAATTGTAGAAATGCTTTAGACAGAATAGACGTACTTTGGGAGAGTTATGATTACTTAAATCTCCCTATGAATGAAATAATTATTATCATAGAAGAAATAGAAAAGAAATTAAGAACTTTTAAAGATGAGTTGAATAATTTGAAATCAGATAGAGATAAATTATTGGGAAGTTTAGAAGAAAAGAAAAAATCAGTGGTGAAAATTAATACTAAGATTAGAAATAGGTTTAATAGAGCACCTGAACTATGGCAGGATTTAGATCTTTTAAAAAAGAATATTGATATTGAAAATGAATATAAGGATAATAAAAGATTTTTAAAGGAAGCGGAAAATATACTTGATGAAACTAAGACTTATAAATATGGTTTAAACGAATATATCATTACTTTAAAAGCCAATAAGGAATTGGATTTTCATAAGGGAAAGATGAATAAAATATTAAGGGAAAGGATTGTTAAGAATCCAAAGGATGAAGTGGATGAATGGTTAAGAAGATATAATAAAATTGAAGACAATTTAAATAGAGAGATATCTAATGGAGAAGAATATTTAAAAGTATTTGAGGATAATGTTGAAACTAAGGTACATGATGAATTGTTAAAGGACAGAATACTCAATGAAATTCAAAAGGTGAAAGTGGATAGATTCAGAAGGAATTTGGAATCCTTTAGCAGTATGAAAAACCATTTTCAAATAGAGTTAAATACTTTATCTAGTGATAAGGAAAAGGCAGAACAAGCAAGGAATCAATGGTCTATTAGAGCTTCCAAAAGGGTGATAAAGATTGTCGAGTCCCTTAAAGAAATGGTTGCAGGTATGGTATATGTAAATGAAAATAACTATTCTTTTCCTCTTGTTAAATTAAAAGGTGAAGAAAGGCTACCTAGAGATGAGGAAGATGTATTATTTTTACTGAGAGAATATTTTGTGGAAGCTATAGAGAAGGCTATTGAAGAAAATGATAATATTGAGGATATTGATGATAGGAAATTGAAAGAATTAATGAGCGATAAAACTATATTTTCTAAAGCTCTTCAGGGAAGATATCCTATTCTTATGGTTTATAAGATGACGGAGAAAAATGAATTTAAATTTGCTAAACCACGGGACTATTATTATACAACTTGGGAAGCTATCAACAAAGGGGAAGGGGATATGCCTGAAGGAAGTGGAGGACAGACTCTTTCAATAAATACTTTTGTTATAATGATGCTTATGAATTATAGAAAAAGACATGTGGGAAACGAAAGACCTTGGACAGTTCTCATTCTTGATAATCCTTTTGGGAAAGCTTCTGCTAAACATATACTAGACCCTGTATTTGAAATTGCTAATAAGCTAAATTTCCAAATAATAGCATTTGCTGCCCCTGAAATTATAAAGGTGGAAATTAGCGAAAGATTTCCAGTGTTTTGGGAGTTAAGAATTGGAGAAGGGGATAGGGATAGTTTGGTTACTGGAAAGGTAATGCATGGGGGAAGGAGAAGAATGGTATGATATTTGGATGTTTAACTTCAATTATAGCTCTTATATTTGCCTTTGTAATGACCATAGTTATTTTAGCTATTACAGGGGTAGCCATAACTTTTGGACTACTTGCAAGACTATTAATTCCTTTTATACTTATTGCTATAGGTATTAAAGTTATTAGTAATAACAGAAGATAGGTTGAGTATTTTTATGTTATAATACATGAATGATCAAACTATAGAAAAGGAGAGTAAAAATGGCAAAACGTAAAGAGATAAAGGAATTATACTATATAAGGGCTATAGCTGCCATGGGGATATTGATTATTCACGCTACTGGCGGGTTTGCAGTTAGTTCAGAATTTGGTTCTAAGGCCATGTATTTGGGTATATTTTTAAATCAATTCTTTAGATTTGGAAGTCCTATTTTTATGATGGTTTCAGGGCTGGTATTATTTTATAATTATAGATCTATGGATGAATTTAATAGTCCCAGGTTCTACAAGAAAAAAGTAAAATTCATATTAATACCCTATATCCTTTGGTCGATTATTTATTTTTTATATGATTCTTATGTATATGAACTATCTATAAATAGAGAAAGTCTATTAACCCTAGGCAGGGATATATTATTAGGAGAAAGCTTTGCTCATTTATACTTTATATTCTTGATATTTCAATTTTATATAATATTACCATTATTAATGAAATACCTAACGAAACCAATGGAAGAGAAACCCTTTAGAGTATTTGCCTTTTTCTTTATATTCCAAGGTGTAATCCTTCTATATGGGTATTATTTCAAAAACCCTAATGCAACAGGAATAATAAAGACTTTCAACCAATACTATTGGAAAACTTTGTTTAGCTGGTCTTTTTATTTTATAACTGGTGGGCTAATGGGTATGCATTATGAAAGGTTAGTAAACTTTGTGGAAAGGAATATGAAAAAGATATTTTTAGCATATATAGCCACAACCATATTATATATTGGACAAGTATACTATAATATTTGGATTCATAGCGGTAGGGATTATTATGGGAGATTTGGCTCTATTAGACCTCAAACCATGATATATGCCTTAGCTACTATGCCTATACTCATTTGGCTGACACGGAAGATGGTGGGAAGGTATAATAATTTGAAAAACTTCGGTACCTATTCCTTTGGAATATATTTTTCCCACCCACTAATATTGGAGGAGATAAAAAGACATCTAATAGGGAGTTTCCCTAGCCACATAGGATATAGTAGACTATCTTCTTTAGTATTAATAGGTGGATTGGGTTTAGGTCTCACTTTTATACTAGTGTTATTAATTGGAACTTTAGAAAAGAGATGGTTGCTTATAGGTAGAGTACCTAAATATGTTTTAAGTAGAAGGTTGAGAAGGATGGAA
>NZ_DATHXO010000199.1:0-2115 GCF_035459645.1 Schnuerera sp. | reverse complement strand
TATTGGAAATGGATATTTTTCTGCTAGATATCCTAATCTTTTAATTAATGAATCAAGTATTCGATCTATCTCTTTATGAAAATGGCTTTTTCTTACAAAATTGAAAATCTGAAGATCTAAGACTTCATAAACTTTTTCGTTTAAATAAGTAATAAATATAAATATAATACTATTATCTAATTCCCTGATTTTTCGTGCTGTTTCTATTCCATTTATTCCTGGTAACTCTATATCGAAAAAAATAATATCAAATTCAATATTAGAATTAAGCATTTCTTCAATAATTTCTTCACCCGAATGAAAACAGTATATTTCACAATCACTTGTCTGCTATTATCTATTCGTCCATAAAAATCTATATAGCAAAACCTAAAGTATAGCCTATCTAGTTCCCTTTACAGAGCGATCATATAGGTAATGACATAATGACTAAATTCGTACATTGCTTTTATTCAGCTTAGATGAAAAATCTAAGCTGAGACTATTTTTTTCTTGATCCTTTATATAAGGATTAATAAATGTTAGAATTTATTTTATCGGAGGTGAATTAATATGAAAAACCCAATATTAAAATCCATCATCAGACGCCCAATCAAATTTACCTTGCTTATTTTAATACTTTCATTAGTTTCTGTGCTTTTATTATGAACTTTACCTCATATGCCCTAGTTAGTAAAGAAGTTGAGTCTGCAAAAAAAGCATATAATAGTATTGGATACATACAAATGGATTTATCGGATGAAAGCGGCAGCAATGTATATGAAATAAGAGAGTTATTAAAAGATGATCCTATGATTGCTTATGAAGACTGTAGGATATGGTCTTTGGGAATTAGTGATAATCTATTAAATGCAGCTTACAATACCCCTAGCAATAATTATTATGATGAATCAAAAGGTATATATAATTTTGTTAATGATCTATTCGTCATAGTAACACCTGAAAATATACGCACTATAAACTATGCCAAGGATAGGTACGATGGTGTGGTATTGGAGAGCCGTGTGCAAAAACTAATTGCCGGATATCCGGATTGGATCTATATGCCGAACAGCGAAGAAATGTTTGAAGACGGATTCTTTAAAGTTGCAGCACCAAAATATGAACATAGTAGAGCAAAAGGCACATTAAATTTAATTCCATATATAAATGATGCCATGCTTGATGAATTATATGCACTTGAAATTGGAGCCGATTATCTTTTTAGATGTGAGCCAATGGCTTATGATGATTCACGTATGTTAAGACCGGATTCATATATGTTAAAACCATTATATGATGGAGGTCCTTTATATGAGAAGATTGATAATATTGATGAATTCAATCTAGAGGATCCTAAATGGGAAAAAATGAGAGAGGATATAGAGCTTTTAAATATAAACACCAGAGTATTTACCATTATTGCAACTAAAAATATGGGAACTCTTCCCTATACCCAAGGAATTTTTGATGGGTATACTTTGTATGATGGGAGATGGATCGACTATGATGATTATAAGAACAATAATAAAGTCTGTGTAGTTGGAAAATTTTTATTTAAAGCACGAGAATTAAAATTAGGAGATAAAATTCCTCTTCAATATATGGAAAGTGAATTTCCTGAGTTTTTAATGACTGAAAAAGATAGAAAAGAGTGGAAGAATCATCATAAAAGTGATGTTATAGAATACGAAATAGTAGGTGTTTGTAATCACCATCTTTCAGGTAAAGATATATATGTACCTACAAGTACAGTACCTAAAGAATTTCTAAAACTTCCTACTAAAAATTTTCTTATTGAAACTGGAAAACCTTATTTGTATGGACAAAATTATAGTTTTGTATTGAAGAATCCTGCTGAACAATCGCAGTTCATTGAAAAATATAGAGATAGTATTAAAGAAACTGGGTTTGAACTTCAATTCATAGAGAATAATGCTGAAACATTTTGGATATCTGCGGATAAGGTTCTAAATAATCTTAAAATAAATATTCTATTGTACGGGATTTTATTGATATTTGCAATGCTATTTACTATATATATGTATGTAGAGATTTATAAGAATAATTATGCTATTGAAAGAATCCTAGGTTTTACGCATAAATCTGCCTCTAGGCATCTGTTGATGCCATTAT
>NZ_DATHXO010000198.1:0-4564 GCF_035459645.1 Schnuerera sp. | reverse complement strand
GTTCACGAGACTGGGGCGGCGCCGCATCGCCTGACGCTGGAGGTGACCGAGAGCAGCCTGATCGCTGATCTGGAGCGCGGCTCACGGTTGATGGAAGAACTGGTGGCCGATGGGGTGCATTTCGCCCTAAGGAGCAGAATTGGGACATGCTATCCTTTATCCTAATGGTAGATTATGTAATTGTGGACAAAAAGGCTGTGTAGAACAATATATATCAGGAAATGGAATCGAGAAGAACTTCTATGAATTAACAGGTAAAGAATTGAAAGGTGCAGAAATATTTAAAAACTCTAAGATAGATAAGAACTGTAAAGAAACTGTAGATAAATTTGTTGCTGATTTAGGAACATATTTATTATCTATTAAGAATATCTTCGATCCAGAAGGAATAATAATTGGCGGTGGAGTTATAAATTCAAAAGAATTTTGGTGGGAAGAGATGGTAAATTATTATTTTAAGAATTGTAATAATCCAGAGGGAACTGAAATTTTACCTGCTAAGTTTTTAAATGATGCAGGGATGATAGGAGCTGCAAAAGTGGCATTAGACAATATATAGGAGGTAGAGAAATGACAGATAGAATTGTCTATTTAGGTCCTTATAATAATCATAGATCTCATAAACTATTTAATAAGGCTATAGATTATTTGAAAATGAATAAAGGAAATGATTTTTATTATATATTGCCAAATGGAAATCTATTAGAAGAATATAGGGAGAATATGATTGAAAAAGTTAATGGAACTTTTGATATAAACCTGTTCACTTTTGATGATATTGTAGATAAATTACTAGAGGATCATTTTTATGCTCACATAGATGAAGAGTTAAAGGAAGTGCTTATTTCTAAAATACTTAAAGAATTGAAGGATGAGAATAGATTAAAATACTATAAAAAGGTATCTAATAAAAAAGGTTTCATTAGAAGTTTGATTAGAATTATAGGAGAAATTAAAAGATCTTTAGTAACTACAGAGATGTATTTCAAAAGATGTCCTGATGAACCTTTCTTTACTGAAATTGGGTTAATATATGAAAAATATGAAAAACAACTTAATAGATTTAGATTAATTGATAGGGAAGGAAGTTTCTTTAAATCTTTGACTTTATTAAGAAAGGATAAAAGCTTTTTTGATGGTTTAGATTATATTATAATAGATGGTTTCTTTGACTTTAGACCTCAGGAGCAGGAAATTTTAAAAGAAATAACTAAAACCAACTGCCCTATATATATTAATATGCCTTTTAATAAAGATGAAAATTATCACACATTATTAAAAACTATAGAAATCCTTGAAAGATTAGGATTTAAAATAGAAAAGGAAGCTAACAAAAATTTCACTTATTATGAAAAAATTGCCACTAATCTATTTGATAAATCTAAAGAAAAATTAGAACCAAGTAGTCATACTTATATGATAAAAGCAGCCAATAGCTATTTAGAAATGAAAAAGATTGCGGAAATAATAAAAAGACATAGTTTAGAAGGTACAGATTTAAAAGATATGGCAATTGTACTTACAAACCCTGAAGAATATAGGAATAAAATGTTTCAAGTATTCAATGAAGAAAAAATTCCTACTTCCTTAAATAAAGATACAAATCTAATTGAAATTCCTTTAGTCAAAGAATTAATCTATTTTTTGGAAGTGAAAAAGAGCACTAAAAATTCAATTATAAATAGAATTAAAAGCAATTATTTTAATCTTTGCAGTTCAGAAGAAAAAGAAGCAATAGAATACTACTTGAGAAAATTAGATTTTGATTCTATAGAAAATTTAATATATAAAGATAACTTAAATACAAATATGTACATACCGGAATTAAAATCCATATTATTAAATATTGAGGAAGAATCTAAATTTATTCCTGAAAAAGGAAATATTAAAGAATATATAAAAATCATTATGGATTTTTTAGAAAAATATAAAATAGAAGATAAAATTCTAGATATTTATAATTTAACAAAGGATTTTCACTTATTCAAGAGAGATATCTCAGCTTATAATAAAATAAAAGAGATTTTAAACACAATGGCAAATATATTCAAAATCGTAAATGAGGAAATTTTGTTAGAAGAATTTATAGAATTGTTACAAAATTACTTTGAAAAGGAAAGTATAATGGAAGTTCAGGGGAATTCTAAGGGTGTAAAGATACTATCACCTATAACAGCTAGAGGTCAACAATTTAGTGTATTATTTGTAGTTGGTCTTTCTCAAGGGAAGTATCCTACAATAATGGAAAACAATTTCTTTTTTAAAGATGATAATTATGAAAAATTAAAATCCATAGGAATAGACATGAAAAATTATCATGAAAAGATGGACAAGGACTCTCTTGTGTTTTCTACAATAATAGCTATCTGTACTAATGATTTGTATTTATCCTATTCGGAAAACTCTACACAAGATGAGAAGGATATACCTTCTATTTTTTTAGATGAAATATTAAATATGATAGATGGAGAGACCATTGAAGAAAAAGTAAATTTAATAAAGGTAGATATGGACTATATTCTAAAAAGAGACAAAAATGAGTTAACAACGAAGAAGGAAATACCTCAATATTTACTAGAAAAGTATTATGAAGGGGAATATGGAGAAGAGTTATTCTTTATGTATAATGATATTGATGAAAATACTTTTAAGGAAGTAAATGATAGGGTTTTGTGTGAAATAGAAAGAAATAAGAATGAATTCAACCAATATAGTGGTAGCATAGGAGATGAAAATATAATTGAAGATATTAAAAATATTCATAAGAATAAAATTTATTCTATTAGTTATTTAGAATCCTATGGAAGATGCCCTTATTATTTTTTATTAAATAATATATTAAATGTGGAAGAGATGGAGAGGGAATTCCAAGATTTTACTCCTCTAGATAGAGGGGTTATTAATCATGAGGTTTTAAAGGAATATTATTATAATTATAGGGAAGAAATTCAAGCTTATATAGAGGGAAAAAATATATTTAATGTAGATGAAACCTATGATTATATATTTGAAAAAGTATCAAAAAAGATGAATGCCCTAGGGCGAAACTATAACTCTAAACTTTGGCAGTTAAGGATAGAGAATAGTACAGAAAGAATATTGGAATTTATCAAATCTGATTTACATAGAATGACTAAATTGAAGAAAAAAACTGTTCCTATGGATTTTGAAATCCAATTTGGTAGAAAAAAACCCTTTGAAATAAAGATAGATGACTTAAAGATACCATTTACTGGAGCAATAGATAGGATTGACAAATATATAGATGAAGATAAATATATAATCATAGATTATAAAAATAGTGATTATAATATTAGAAACATTGACCATATGAAATCTGGATTATCATTGCAATTACCACTATATATATTGTCTCAAAAGGATAAAAATATAGTGGCTGCCTTATATGGAATTATTTCTACTGGAGAATTCCAAGTGAAGATAGGGAATTTAGAAGAAAAAGCTTTAGTAAGCAAGAGAAACAAAGGGGCTTTAACTGAAGAAGAATTAGAAGAACTATTAAATACAACTAAAGACTTTATAAAATCTTATATAGAATCTATCTATAAAGGAAATTTTGCTGTAAATCCAACAGAGTGTTCGCCCTATTGTATCTATAAGGATATATGTAGATATGAAGAAATATTGGAGGTAGAATAAGATGAGTAATACAAAAGAACAAAATTTAGCTATTACTACAATTGATAAAAATTTAGCTGTAAATGCTGGAGCTGGTACTGGAAAGACTAAAGTTCTTACAGAAAGGTATATCTATATATTGGAAAAAGGAAGATTAGAAGAAAATAAAGAAATAGAATCCATTGTGGCTATAACCTTTACTAAAAAAGCTGCACAAGAAATGAAGGAAAGAATTAGGGAAGAAATAAAGAAAAGAATCTTTATAGAAGATAAATGGGCTAGATATTATAGAGACATGGAAAAATCAAATATATCCACTATTCATAGTTTTTGTGGTAATATTTTAAGAGATAATGCTTTAGAATTAGGCATTGATCCTTTATTTACTGTATTAGACCAAAAAGAAGCCAATCTATTACTAGAGGAAACCATAATGGACAAATTGGTACAATCCATGGAAGATGATGAAAATATTTATAATTTAGTTAAAACATTTAATAGAGATAATTTAGATAAAATGGTAACTGAAATAAAGACTATTTATAATAAAATAAGAACAATAGGATACTCTTTTAAGGAATTGAAAGATATGACCTTATCTTTTATATCAAGCATTAAGTTAAATTTAGAGGATATTAAATATATTAAAGATAGTTTTGTATATTTAATGAACAAGGCTAGAAAGAATTCTAAAATAAATAAGTTGAGAGAGGATAGTATCTGGTTAGAATTTTATAATGACAATTATTCAAAAGAAGATATAGTTTCAATACTAGAATACCTATACGATAATATTGGCACTAATTCAAAAGAAAAGGAAAAAATAGAAAGTTTAAAGGATACTATAAACAAAGTATTTCTTATCAAGGAAAAGGAATATTTATGGTTATATGAAGGACTTTTTAAACTATTGATAGAAATAGAT
>NZ_DATHXO010000197.1:0-1559 GCF_035459645.1 Schnuerera sp. | reverse complement strand
TTTTGGATTAGGCCATCGGTTTGAAGAAGTTAAGGAAATGTATAGAGTTGTAAATGAAATATTAGGAGATATAGTTAAAGTTACTCCTACATCTAAAGTTGTTGGTGATATGGCAATATTTATGGTACAAAATGATTTGACTATAGATAATATATATCATAAAGCAAAAAACATGTCTTTCCCAGATTCAGTAGTATCCTACTTTAAAGGCATGATGGGGCAACCGATGGGAGGGTTCCCAGAAAAACTTCAAAAATTAGTACTAAAAGGTGAAGAACCAATAAATTGTAGACCAGGAGAATTACTTGAACCTGAGGATTTTGATAAAATTAAAATATATTTAAAGCAAAAGTTCAATATCAATCCATCTATGAAGGATATATTGTCCTATGCTTTTTACCCTAAAGTATTTGAAGATTATTTAAAATATATTAAGAATCAAGGCGACTTTAGCAGAGTTAGCAGCGATGTGTTTTTCTATGGATTAAGAGAAGGAGAAACCGGTGAAGTAGAAATTGAAGAAGGAAAGATCTTAGTAATTAAACTTCTTGAAATAGGAAGATTAGATGAAAAAGGATATAGAACCTTATACTTTGAGGTAAATGATAGTAGAAGAGCTATAAAAATATTTGATAAAGCAAGTAATATAGCAAATAAACCTGATTTTATTCAAATTGCAGATCCAGAGAATAAACAAGAAATCGGTGCTAATATCCCTGGAATAGTAGCAAAAATATTAGTTAAAAAAGGAGATAAAATAAAATCTAATCAATTAGTAGCTATAATAGAAGCTATGAAGATGGAAACTCATGTTACTTCATCCATAGATGGAACGGTTAAATCAATATCTGTTAAAGAAGGGCAGAATGTAGAATCAGGAGAACTATTGATTAGACTAGAATAGTTAAGAATTTAATCTACAAATAAAGTATTCCCCTTATAAAATTAAGTAAAAGCTAAAATAGTAGATAAATATGGTATAATGTAGAAAAAGGGGGGATTTGCTTTGATTCTCACCGTCACTTTAAATCCTTCTATTGATAGAAGGTATAATTTAAAGAATTTTAAAAAAGGTAAAGTCTATAGGGCTACGGATGTTCAATATACTGCTGGTGGAAAAGGGTTAAATGTAACGAAGGTAATAAAAGCTTTTAATGAACCTGTAATTGCTACTGGCTTTATAGGTGGTAGAAGTGGCGAATACATTGTTGAACAGTTGAATATTATGGGGGTCAAACATGAATTTGTATTTATTAATGGGGAGACTAGAAGTTGTATAGCAATTCTTTCTGACGATGGTAGCCAAACAGAAATTTTAGAAAGAGGACCTTCCATATCAGCTAATGAGGTTTTAGAGTTTTATGAATTATATAGAGAATTAATAAGAGATGTTGATATAGTTTGTGCTTCTGGAAGTATACCTTATGGGTTACCAGAGGATATTTATAATAACTTAGCAATAATGGCAAAGGAATCTGGAAAGAAGTTTTTTCTAGATACCAAGGGTGAGGCTTTAAAACTTGGAATAGAAGCTGCACCTTTCCTTGTTAAACCTAATA
>NZ_DATHXO010000196.1:0-3534 GCF_035459645.1 Schnuerera sp. | reverse complement strand
ATTAGCTCATCCCAAGCTGTATCTACGGCTATTTTTATTTCTTTAAAAGGTATATCAAAAACTTTCAATTCGTCATTTAGCCTTTTCTTCAACCCAGATTTATTATCAAAGGATAAAAATGGATTTAAGAACAATATATCATCATGCATTACCTCATCCACATTATGTTTTATTACTTCTGAATATCCTATTACTACAGGACAATTTACATGGTTATCAACTTCATCATCTTCCTTTTTCTCATAAAATATGGAAGGATAAAATATAAAATCTATATCTTTCTCTATTAAATCCATTATATGTCCATGAGATATTTTCGCTGGATAACAAGCAGTCTCACTTGGTATAGATGAAATCCCTTTTTCGTACACTTCCCTATTGGACTCATTGGACAACACAACTCTAAAGCCTAAGTTTGTAAAGAAGGTATGCCAAAATGGATAATTTTCATACATATTCAAAACTCTTGGAATTCCTACTGTACCCCTTCTAGCCTCATCCTTAGATAAAGATTCATACCCAAAAGTCCTTTTATATTTATATTCATATAGATTCGGTATATTCCTAGTCCCTTTATCTATTCCTGCTCCTCTTTCACATCTATTTCCGGTTATATATCTTTTTCCATCTGAAAAAATATTTATTGTTAAAGAACAATTATTGCTACATCTTCCACAATTAGCTCTTTTAGTCTTATAAGTAAAATTATCTAATTGATTCTTTAATAGTATATTGGACTCTATTCCTTCTTCATATCTTTCTTTGGCAATTAATGCTGCCCCTAAAGCTCCCATAAGTCCTGGGATATCAGGTCTAACTACTTTTCTTTTTGATACCAATTCAAAAGACCTTAAAATTGCATCTCCGTAAAATGTTCCTCCTTGAACTACAATATTCTCTCCTAATTCTTTTGGATCCCTTACCTTAATGACTTTTTGTATTGCATTTTTTATTACAGAATAGGAAAGCCCTGCTGCAATATCACCAATAGTAGCTCCTTCTTTTTGAGCTTGCTTTACTTTAGAATTCATAAAAACAGTACATCTTGAACCTAAATCTACTGGATTCTTAGCCAAAAGTCCTTCATTCAAAAAATCCTCTACAGACATATTTAATGAATGAGCAAAAGTTTCTAAAAAGGAACCACACCCTGAGGAACATGCCTCATTTAGAAGAATACTATCTATTACTCCATTCTTTATTTTCATACATTTCATATCTTGCCCACCAATGTCTAAAATAAAATCCACCTTAGGCTGGAAAAAAAGTGCTGCCTTATAATGTGCCATAGTTTCTACTTCACCTATGTCTATATTTAACGCAGCTTTTATAAAATCTTCACCGTAGCCAGTAACGGTAGAGTGGGTGATTCTCTGTCCTTCAGGTAATTTATCATAAATGTCTTTTAAAATTTCAATTGTCAAATCTAAAGGTTTCCCCTTATTATTCCCATAATATGAATATAGAATATTGTTATCATCATCTATAAGAATAGCTTTTGTAGTCGTAGAACCTGCATCTATTCCAAGATAGCATTTACCTTTATGATTACGAATATCTTTATATTTCATTTTATGAGTTATATGTTCTTCTCTAAAATCTTCTAATTCCTTTTCATCTATAAATAATGGTCTTATGTTTTTAATCTCTGACTCTATAGTCCCTTTTGAATTCAATGATCTATTTTTTAATTCTTCAAAACTAATAGCTTTCTCCTCTACTGAAGCAACTGCTGCCCCTATAGCTACAAACAATTGAGAGTTATCTGGAAATATTATTTCTTCTTTAGATAGCTTCAATGTTTCCACATATCTTTTTCTTAATTCAGATAAAAAATGTAATGGCCCTCCTAAAAAAGCAACTTTCCCTTTGATAGGTCTTCCACAAGCAAGATTGGATATAGTTTGATTTACTACAGATTGAAATACGGAAGCTGCTATATTTTCCTTAGATACTCCTTGATTGATTAAAGCCTGAATATCTGTTTTTGCAAATACTCCACATCTAGAAGCAATGGAATAAATATTATCATGTTTCTTTGATAATTCATTCAATCCTTCAGCATCAGTTTCAATTAAGGATGCCATTTGGTCTATAAAAGCGCCAGTTCCACCAGCACAGATACTATTCATCCTCTGTTCAACATTCCCATCTAAATAAGTAATCTTTGCATCTTCTCCACCTAATTCAATGGCTACATCTGTTTCTGGAATAAATTTTCTAATACCAGTAGTAGAAGCAACAACTTCCTGAATAAAGGGAATATCTAACCATTTGTTAACAGAAAGTCCTCCTGAGCCAGTTACCATAATAGTTACTACTTCATTTTTAAATCTCTTATAGGCATCTAATATAACATCTTTTACACTTTGTTTAACATCAGAATAATGTCTCCTATAAGTACTATATACAATATCATATGTTGAATTTAAAACCACTAATTTAACAGTAGTGGAGCCAACATCTAAACCTACACGTAAATTTATCATATCTTCGCAGTTAACTGCTCTACCCCCTTGTCTTTTTTATATATAGCAGCAACAACTTTTTAAATAACGAGATTAGATTAAGTGAATTATAGCACAGTTGATTGACAATTACAAACATTGTTAATCCCTTGATAATCTCATCCTTTTAGGATGTTCAAAGGTATCAATTATTGATTTTAAAATGTGACTATTTTTCCCTTTAACTCTATTATACTACATATTTATTTAGTTGGAGAATAATATAATTTCATGTATAATAATATTATAAGACTTAAAGGAGAGACTCATGGAAAGTAAAGTATTAAGACAGGAACGTAAAATATATAAAGTAAATCTTTTCTACATGTGTGTGATTATATGGTCTATAGTGGTACAATTTTTACCTATACCTTTTAATGCATATCAATATGTAGCTTTTTTAATACCCATTAGTATATATTTATTCATCAATAGAAAATATGCAGAAAGAATTTTAAGACCTAATATATTGGATTTTAAAAGTACTATTATCATCTTTGCTATCTGGTTTTGCACCTTACCAATTATGGTATCAATTGTCACTTTATATACTAAATTATTCGGAGATACGTTAGCAGATATTATAGCCAATGATTCCCATGATACTTTTATAGGAAACCTTTTATTTACTGCTATAACACCTGCTATATTTGAAGAAGTTCTTATGAGGGGTATTATATTAGATGGGTATAGAAACAAAAGTTATTTTGTTGCTGCTTTAATGAATGGATTGCTATTCGGAATGCTTCATCTAAATTCCTTCCAGTTTTTCCATACCTTTGTTGCTGGGTTCATTGCCAGTTATTTGGTATTTGCTACAAACTCTATATATGCTGGAATGATAATCCACTTTATAAATAACGGATTCCCTATAATCGTAGACTATTTGTACCCACCAGATCCTAATATAGGGTATGCATCTAGTCCAAGCTTTATTAACTGTTTTGTATCAGTGATTTTTTCGGTAGTTATCATATATATGCTTATACGATTGTTAGCTAAAGTAAATAATATAGATCTTAGTAAG
>NZ_DATHXO010000195.1:0-2530 GCF_035459645.1 Schnuerera sp. | reverse complement strand
CCCTCGCAATTATCTATATATAGATAATTGCGAGGGAATTCTAATATTTATAGAGGGAGGTAAACATGAAAAAATATAAAAGTTCAAAATATAATTATATGATAAAAGAAGCAGATAAAAACATAATGATAAATCTGTTTACTAATTCAGCGGTACAGATTTTATCTAATCAATTGGAAACTATTACTAAAATTTTAGCTAATCCTAATTCTAAAACTTTAAATAAAGATGAGTTGAAGTTTAAACAAATATTAATTACTCAAGGGTTTTTAATTAATCAAAAATTAAATGAAGTCGAACTATTAAAATTAAAAAACCGAATAACACGTTATGGCAATAATACCCTTGGTTTAGTTATTACTCCCACCTTAAAGTGTAATTTTAAGTGTCCTTATTGCTATGAAACACAAACGGATGATGTTATGACAGATTCTTTAGCTGATAATATTATTAAATACATAAAAAGTGAAGCAAAAAATAATAAAAATTTAGTCGTAACTTGGTTTGGTGGAGAACCACTTTTAGAATTAAAGAGAATTATACATCTCTCAGAACAGATAATGAGTATTTCCGAAAAACATAATGTAAAATATAATGCTAAAATAATTTCTAACGGTTATTTACTTAATAAAGATGTTGTTAATAAATTAATAGAATGTAATTGTAAAGAAATACAGATAACCATTGATGGACCAAAATATATTCATGACAATAGAAGAATACTGAAAAACGGAAAAGGGTCTTTTGACAAAATAATGGAGAATCTAAAATATGCAGTTAGTAAATTTGATGTTGTTAAGATAAGAGTAAATATTGACAATGAAAACGCTGAACATATTCATTTTCTCTTAGACACATTAACCCCTTTGAAAGAAAAAATATATATAGGATTTATGACTGTTTCCAAAACTAACTCTTATTCTGATAAATGTTGTTCTATGAAAGAGTTTTCAGAAGTTAATTCAAAGATTTTTAATGAAGCAATCGATAGAGGTTTTAAGTTACTTAGATATATGAGTTCTACACCTGGAACAGTCTTTTGTGGAGCAAATCAGATTAAAAATATGGTTATAGACCCTGTTGGACAAATTTATACATGCTTAGTAGACGTTGGGAAAGAAAGTAGAATGATAGGGAAATTAAACTCTACAGGTAGTATAGATTTCAATTTTTCAGAAATGCTGAAATGGCATACTTGGGAACCCTTTGATAATGAAGAATGTATTGAATGTGAAGTATTGCCTATATGTATGGGGGGATGTAAAAGGCTTCAACACTCAGAAGAAAAATGTTTCTTAAAATATACTCTTAAAGAAAGACTACTAAGTTTACCTCATATAAAAGAGATTATACAAGCTTAATAAATCAAAAAAGAGCTATTTAGAAAATAGATAGTTAATATAGTTAATAAAGAATAGTGTTATGAATATCAATTATATATATTTTGTAAAAGTAATTTTAAATTTATAATCAAGTGAATTAGTTAAAAATGTCTAAAAAAGTTAAGAAAACAAGAGGATGGTAAAAGTGAGTAAAACTATGATCAAAGTTAAAAATTTAAGAAAAGTTTATGAAAATTTAGTTGTTGCTAATGACGGGATCAGCATAGATATTAAACAAGGAGATATATTTGGTTTGTTGGGGCCCAATGGGGCTGGGAAAACGACTTTTATTCGACAGATTTCAGGTTTGCTTAAACCTACTGAAGGTGAAATATATTTTGATGGCGATAAAGACATAATCAAAAATCCGGAGGTTGTTACAGAGTATATTTCTTATTATGGACAACGTTTATTGATTTTAGATAGCCATCGTACCTGGGAGGTTGTATATTATACAGGTATTTTTAGAGGTTTATCTAAAGAAGAGTCTTTGAGACAGACAGAATTATTAATTGATATTTTTAACCTTACAGAAAGTCGAAACAAGTTAATGTCAAAATTAAGCGGAGGTCAAAAAAAGTTAGTAGGAATTATGTCTTCTTTGATTGCACTTAGACCAATTTTGATATTAGACGAGCCTACCAATGACTTAGATCCAGAAAATAGAAAAAAAGTATGGGATATACTTAATTATGCTAATGAAAAATTTAATACTACAATAATTTTGGTTACTCATAATGTTTTAGAGGCAGACCAGATAGTAAATAAAGTTGCCATTATTGATGAAGGTAAAATAATAGGAATGGGTTCTCCTGCAGAATTAAAATCTAAATTAGGAGATCAAGTTAGACTAGAGATTTATCTTAAGGAACAATATAATTCTTATAATTTCAATTTTTCTGAGATAGGAGGTATTGTTGAAAGTTATGAAATCAAGCCCGGAGTTTGGCGTTTTCTGACCAAGAAAGGTTTGGTACATCATATTTTCACTCATGTAGTATCAAAAATTAGCTTAGACCAGATAGAAGATTTCAGGATTATAACCTGTACTCTAGAAGACGTATATTTAGCTTTGGGAGGTGTGAAGGATGGAATTAAATAAGAAACTGGATAGATTATTTGAGAATAATGCAAGTGTAGTAGTAAAG
>NZ_DATHXO010000194.1:0-1598 GCF_035459645.1 Schnuerera sp. | reverse complement strand
GAAAGAAAAAGCTTAAAGTATCTGATTATATAAGAGGTAATCAGTTAGATTTGAATATAAAATTAGGTTGATTTTATTAAGGAGGAGATAGTATGTATGGCGGATATTATGGTGGAATTGGTGGAAGTTGGTTCTTAATTTTATTGCCTGCATTGTTATTTGCTATGTATGCTCAGTTAAAAGTTTCATCATCTTTTAATAAATATTTGAAAGTTCAAAGTCGTTCAGGTTATACTGGTAATGAAGTGGCTAGAATGATATTGGATAGAAATAGGTTACATGATGTTAGAATAGTGCCTGTTGCTGGAGAACTGACAGATCATTATGATCCTAGGTCAAAGGTAATTAGGTTATCAAGAAATGTATACAATGGCAGATCAATTGCAGCTGTTTCTGTAGCAGCCCATGAGGTAGGTCATGCAATACAACACGGAGAAGGTTATTTCCCATTAATTTTAAGAAATAATATAGCACCTATTGCAAGTCTTGGTTCACGATTTGTATGGATTTTAATATTATTAGGTTTTGTAATTAGCCCCTTTTTAATTGAAGTTGGAATACTACTTTATATAGCAGTAGTATTATTTCAAGTTGTTACTTTACCAGTAGAATTTAATGCTAGTAGAAGAGCATTAATTCAATTAGAAAATGGTATAGTCTATCGTGATGAAATAAGCTCTTCTAAGAAGGTTTTAAATGCTGCAGCTTTAACCTATGTTGCTGCAACATTAGTAGCTTTGGCACAGCTTTTAAGACTTCTTTCTATAACAGGTAGAAGAAGAAATTAATAAATAAAATCTAATAAAGCATATTTTGCCTGGCTCAGTCCAGGCAAAAAATTTTATAGGGAGAGTTTATATATGAAATCTAGAGAAATAGCTTTGAATATCTTAATAGATATAAATTCAAAAGGAGCATATTCTAATTATACTATCAATAAATATTTAAAGGGCCAAATTGACATAAAAGATGAAAATTTAATTAGAGGGATCGTTTATGGAGTAATAGAAAATTTATTATATCTAGATCATATTATCTCAAAATTATCCAAGATAAAGATTAGAAAAATCCAACCCATTATATTGGAGATTTTAAGAATGGGAGTATATCAAATAGCCTTTATGGATAAAATTCCAGATAGAGCGGCTGTAAATGAAGCTGTGGAACTATCAAAAAAATATGGTAACAAAAGAGTTAGTGGCTTTGTAAATGGCATATTGCGAAATTTTTCCAGAAACAAAGAAAAGATGATGTTGCTTGATGAAAAAAACAGAATGAATTTAATATCTATTAAATACTCTCATCCTAAATGGATAGTTGAGAGGTGGATAGAAGAATATGGATATGAATTTACTGAAAAATTGTGTATAGCAAACAATCTCACACCTAAGTTAAATATTCGGGTAAATAATCTCAAAACTAGTAGAGAAGTTCTAATGGATCAATTGTCCAGCTATGGTTATAGGCTTTATAAGACAAAATACGCTAAAGATGGATTGATAGTTGATAATCCTAGTAGAATTACTGATGTAGATGAGTTTAAGCTAGGTCATTTTATTATTCAAGATGAAAGTAGTATGTTAGTTGCTCAAATTGCT
>NZ_DATHXO010000193.1:0-5369 GCF_035459645.1 Schnuerera sp. | reverse complement strand
ATTGAAAGAGGTTATAGACTTACAACTATGGAAAAATTATATACTTTAGCAGAATATTTTGAGGTATCGGTAGATTATTTAATGGGTAGGACTGACAAGCGTGAGATTAATAAATAATTGCTATTTTTGACATGTAAATTTTAAAAAGGCAATGGTATCACTTTTATAAAAGTGATACCATTGCCTTTTTAAGCAAAAACATTATATACATTTGTTATAAAACTAATCTTTTAAGATTTTAAATCCTAGAATGTTTCAATAAAAATTCACCAGATCTATTGTCTGTTTGTTGCCCTTCTTTTATTACCACTTTTCCATTTACAATAACATATTCAATTCCAACTGGTTTTTGGAAAGGATTTTTGTATGTTGCTTTAGTAGAACGAAGAGAATTATGTCCAACAAGTGTAGCCCAATTGATGGAAGTTTTTTTGTTTTTTTCATTTACATTTTCAATAAACTCTGTTAGAGTTCGTTTCCTATTTCCATCATTTTGATAATAGCTATAACCACATTGACCAACAATCTCTGTTGTAACTCCTTGATATATTTTCGATTCCAATCTATTATCTTTGATAAAAGAATCATCTGAATGACTATGGATGTCTATAAAACCAGGTGTTACAATTAAATCTTGAGCATCAATAATTGTATTTGCATACTCCTCTTTTAAGCTAGAGCTAATTTTAGCAATCTGCCCCTTTTTAATACCTATGGAAGACCTATAAGGTTTTGTTCTTAATCCATCTACAATAGTTCCATTTTTTATTATAACATAAGTAATAATTTAATTAATTCGAATAAAAACTTTATTCTTATAGAATTGAAACATCTCATCCAATTTATCATTTACTGCACTAAAACCTTTACTCATATTTATACCATGGTCTGCGTCACCAATGGCCCTATCCAACTCTGTTAAGTATCCCTTGTTCTCTATTATATTTTTGCACATATTATCTATTATCTTTATTAGTAGATCTGAACTCCACATATTTATCCCTCCAATATTAGTCTACAGATTTCTAAATGCAGGAGTATCAGCTTTTGCATCTAGTAATTGTTTCAACTCCCCATCCAATTTCAATAAGGATATGGAAGCCCCAGTCATTTCCAAAGAGGTCATATAGTCACCTACTAAGGTTCTGTGTATTTTTATACCCTTTTCGTCTAATATATTGTGTACTTCTCTATTAAGTATATACAATTCCATTAGGGGAGTACCACCTAGGCCGTTTACCATTACCGCTACTTCATCATCTTTTTCCAATTTCATATCATTTAATATATTGTCCACTAGTATGGCTGCAATTTGGTCTGCTGTTTTAATCTTTTCCTTACGAATTCCTGGTTCACCGTGGATTCCTAGACCAATTTCCATTTCATCTTTCTCAATTTCAAAACTAGGTTTGCCTACTGCTGGTACTATACAAGGGCTCAAAGACATACCCATGGATCTTACATTTTTTATTGTCTTTTCTGCTACTCGCTTTACATTCTCCAAGTCCAAACCTTTTTCTGCAGCTCCTCCATCTACTGCTTTTATTCCCTTCAGTACCTGCTCTGGTGTAGGAGATGTGAATACTTCTCCCGCTACTGCTCCATCTAACATACCTAATCCCACGAAACCACCATGAGCTGGTTCATGACCAGTATCTACCAATACAACACTAGGACTTTGTTTAAAATATGCATAATCATCAAAGGCTCCATCAGGAGTATATAGTACTGCTGAATGGCTAGTAGGTGCATCGGTAGCAGCAATAGTTGGGACGATAATCACTTTTTCCCCATCTAAAATAGATTGCATATCAGCATAATTGCTGTTCAAAATATCACCTCATTTTGAATCTATTGTTTCTATTATATCAAAAAATACATGTTAAAGATAAAACAAGTCGAAGGCTATAACTACCCTCGACTTGCTTCTCTTCTTCTCTTATTTTTCCTTACTATAAATCTAATCAATAGTATTATCAGGATTATAATAACTAGCCCAATACCATATAGGATTAATGCAATCTTATTTGGGTATTTAATTATTTCAAATAGATTAGGATTATCATCTACAATCTTTCTTCCTTGTTTTTGACTATAGTATTCTGGTACTTGGGGTATTCCATCTTCTTTATCAAAGGATTTTAGATATTCTGCTATAGCCAGCCATTCCTTGATTTCGTGGCCTTCATCATTTATTATTTGTGCTTCATAATCTGTGATAGGAATGCCTTCTTTTGTCTTTGGTACTATGGATAGTATTCCAAAGGACTCATCTCCAACTATTGAAAGCATTTGAGCTGAATACAAACCTGCTACTACCCTATATAGTTTGTCATCTATTATTTCCTCCCTATTGCCTTCTTCATCTTGTATATACACATCAGTAACCTTATTAAAAATGAGCCTGTTAGGATTAAATGTATAGTTAAGTCCTGATGAATATAGTTGAGCTACTTTCATAATAGGGGCAATGGAAGCATCTACTTCTGCTACAGTTTTTAGCTCTTTCCCCGTTAGGTATACGGATATTAGAGGATACCCGGAAACCTTATCTGGTCCTATGCCTAATGAGCTAACTGTAAATACATCGGATACTGTAATATCTCCCTTAGGAAAGGAACCTCTTATAGTACCTACAGGTGCTATAGATACAGCTATAGGATCATAATCTTCTCCTTCAGCTTTCTTTACTGCATATATAAAGGAATCGCTGATCAAATTGCCTAGTATATCTTCATCATGTATATTTCCCAATACACTATAAGGAGTGAAACTAAAGGGAGAATAGGCCACTACCTCATCAAAGGCGATATTGAAGTTATCTAGATATTCTTCTTGGACTATTTTCTTGTAATATTCTATGGTTTCATCAATTGATGGATCAGCTTTTAGATGATCTCCTATAGGTTCTAATCTATAATCTTCTACTTTCCACTGTTCTCCTTGTTGTTTCATATTTAATACTCCAAGTTTTTCTCCATTTTTCCCAGAAGAACCAATAATTGTTTTCCCTATTATTATAGGTTCATCAAGGCTAGTATGGCTATGTCCGCTTACAATTACATCGATATCTGGAACCTTTTTAGCTAGTATTTCGTCTTCTGATTTAGAGCTATCTTTATGAGTTCCTGAATGGGACAAGCAAATTATCAGATCTACCTTTTCCTCGTTTTTTAATATATCTACCATATTTTTAGCTGTTTCAATAGGATCATCAAACACCACCTCAGCCATAGGCGCATTGGAATCTGCTTCTTTTCCCATTAGTCCAAAGATACCTATTTTGATTTTATTACGTTGGATTATAGTATAGCCCTTCACTCCATAGTACTCCATAGAATCTGTTAGCTTGGATAAGGTGGGAGTTAGTTTCACTTCATCGTCTACTGGAAAGGAAATATTAGATGCAACAATCTGGGGCAAATCATCTCCACTATCCTTGGCATTTTTAAGGCTATCTGCTAATCCTTCTGCCCTAAAATCGAATTCATGATTCCCTAAAGTTACTACATCATATCCCATCTGTCCCAGTATTCTCAATTGGGGAGAATGACTAGCATAGATAGTTTGAAACAAAGTTCCCATGGAAAAATCCCCTCCATCTACTAGTAGCAGATTGGGATCCTTTTCCCTTTCTTCATTAATTGCTGTATACAGCCTAGCATATCCACCTACTGTTTTAATTTCCCCATTTCCTTCTACCTTGGAAGGATAGAAATGGTCGTGCATATCGTGGGTAAAAAGTATGGTTATGAATTCAGGTTTTCCTTCTGAATAACTGTTCTGAGGAACTAATAAAAATAGTATTAAAATGCTTAAGCAAATGAGTAATGATTTAGAAATTTTTCTCATATATACCTCCTTTTACATATAATTATAGCATTATACTATTTCAATTGCACTAGATATTATAATATTGGATTATAACTTTACATCCATTAGTCTTCATAATATAATTTTAAAAAAGATATGAACCTTTGCCAACCATTCCACAATAAGTTTGGTATAATAATTTCATGGAGGGGATAAAGTGATTGAAAAGACTCTAAAGTATAAGGCTTCAGATGGTCAAGAAATATACGCATATAATTGGCGTCCAGAAGGTGTTAATATAAAGGGCATTGTCCAAATAGCTCATGGTATGGCTGAAACCTCATATAGATACAAAAGATTTGCAGAAAGACTTGTTAAACAAAGTTATATAGTATACGCCAATGATCACAGAGGTCATGGTAAAACAGCAGCGTCTCTAGACAAAGTTGGATATCTAGGCCCTGACGGATTTAACAGAATGTTAAAAGACATGAAAGAATTTACGGATTTTATTCGAGATAGGGAAGGTAATGAATTACCTTTATTTTTATTTGGACATAGTATGGGTTCCTTTTTATCTCAACGTTATATAGGTCTTTATGCCAATAGTATACAAGGAGTAATATTGTCTGGAACTTCAGGTAATCAAGGTCTTATATTAAATTTGGGAATACGTATAGCAAAAAGAGAGGTTGCGAAAAAAGGACCTAAGACAAGGAGTCCACGCCTCAACGATTTAAGTTTTGGCAGTTATAATAAAAAATTTAAACCAAGTAGGACGGATTTCGACTGGCTATCCAGGGATGAAAAAGAGGTAGATAAGTATATTCAAAATCCCTATTGTGGCGGAATATTTACCACAAGCTTCTACTATGATTTCTTTAGAGGGCTAAAGGAGACTTTTCATAAAAGTAATGTAGAAGGAATACCTAAAGACTTCCCCGTATATATATTTGCAGGAGATAAAGACCCTGTAGGAAATATGGGAAAAGGAGTCTTAAAGCTAGTAAAAACATATCAAAATATCGGTATAAATGATTTGGAATATAAATTATATAAAGATGGTCGCCATGAAATGTTGAATGAATTAAATAGGGATGAGGTAATGAAAGACGTAATTCAGTGGTTAAATAACCACATATAAAATATTGATGCCACTAACTAACTTGTTAACTTATTTTATTATAAAAAGCTTAAGTATTAAATTTAATACTTAAGCTTTTATAAGATTAATATAATATAAGAGACCGTTGTTGCAAAATTCAAAAGCCATAGCAAGTTTCAATTCCTCATAGGTAATCTATAAACCTGTTGCTATAGCTCCTACATTTTCTTTGTGAGTTTGTTTCAATTCCTCATAGGTAATCTATATACACAAGTATGTTCTTTTTTGTTCATCACTCATTTCATAGTTTCAATTCCTCATAGGTAATCTATATACCATTCTTAAATCTACTCCATGCTGCTGGTGTAGATTGTTTCAATTCCTCATAGGTATCTATATACTTCTTCGTCTTGCCCTTCAAAAAACCTTCGCATTTCAGTTTCAATTCCTC
>NZ_DATHXO010000192.1:0-12089 GCF_035459645.1 Schnuerera sp. | reverse complement strand
CATATCCCTTAACCATACAAGGTGGAAATCCTTCTAAAGTAACTATCTTATTCATAGCAACACATTCATCTACCATCCTAAAAACTTCAGGCATAATAGCTGAATATTGTGGAGTTACCCTATGGAAATTTTGATATGCCTTACCTACTGGATGCATGGCAGAAATATTTATATGGTCAACTTCACATTTTATAATTAATCGGGCAATATCAACTAAACTATCTACATTCCCTTTATAAACAACGGTATTAGTACGAACCTTCCCACCAAGGGATTTTACATTTCGAATACCTTCTATGGTTTCATTGAAACTACCTGGCTCTTGTGTCACAAAATCATGTTGTGTCTCATCCTTCCCATGTAAAGATATTACAAATAATTTTACACCATAATCATACAATCTCTTAGCATATTGGTAATCAGCTAGTTTTCGGCCATTTGTCTGTAGGCTTACTTCTTTATAGCCTAGTTCTTTAATTTTTATAAGAATTTCTTCAAAATCCTCTAGTACAGTTGCTTCACCACCATGAATATTGACAGATTCGTACCCCTTGTTTGAATTTTCCTCTAAAAATTTATATAAAACCTTTTTATTGACTCCTTCCCGTCTATCCTTATGGGAATTTACTACACAAAAGATACAGGAGTTGTTGCACTGATCGGTTAAATGCACACTTATTGCCTTCATTTTTCAAATCTCCTCTTTTTAGTATTTATTCAACTATGCTCATTAAATTTTTGGTAAGCTTGCATTCTAAACAAAAATCTTGGCTATGGAGTAATGATACTGCCCTATCCCTCCAGATATCATCAAAATATTTCTCATAGATATTACCTATCTTTTTGTTTTGATTCATGCCATTACAACAGGAGAACATATCTCCATTAATTCTAATATTAGGAATTATACTACCATTTGCATTGCAGTTTAGACGATAAAAATTGTTAAAAATTATATTATACTTTTTAGCAGATTCAGCTGCTTGTCTTATTCGTTTTCTTATTAAATTTCTATTTTTTAAAACAAATTCTTCATCTCCAATTGGTAGTTCATAGTTTACTGCCTGTAAATTGTATTTCCATGCCAGCTCAACTAGTTTGGGAATTTCATCTATATTACTTTCATTTATAGTTGTATTGATTATTCCTATTATATTGGGATATTTTTTTAAATTTGTTATATTATTTTCTAAAACTTTAAAATTATAAGATCTACAAATAGATTCCATTTTTTCTTCTGTTGTGGCATCTATTGAAAAAACTAATAATTCTACATTTCCTTCACGATTTAATTTGTCATAGTTAATAGGAACGGCTCCATTGGTAATTATGGATATTTTGAATGACTTTAGTTTGAAGATTGCTTCATAAAGATTTGGAAAACAGAAGGATTCCCCCATACCACATATTACAATTTTTTTGATCCCCTTTAGGTGTTCTAATAATCTATCTAAATTTTCAATAGTTAAATCTTTTGGATTATTCTTATCCCTGGTACAATAAGTACAATCTAATTGACAACGGGTAGTTACTTCTATTGAAACAGTTTGAGGCATATTGGTGGCAATCTTCCTAACTGGTTCAATATATTTTTCAATAAATCCCTTATTATATTTAGAATTATTCATAATCAGTCAACCCTTTTCATTACCTGGGTTATGAAATAGTCGTACATACTAGGGTTATCCAACAGTTCACAGCATATTTCACAATCACTGGTAAACTCCCTTTCTTTTAATTCTTTAGCATATGGACTTTCTAAGAATAATTGGGCTATACCCTTAGGTCCGTATTTATGAATATACTTATATACTTCTTTTTCTTTAAACTTCTTAAGCATGTCCGATAGTCTTTCTTCATTTATATTTCCTAAATGAAGATATTGAGTTTCTTTGGAACGGGCAGCTTGACAACAGGCATCCATTTTACCATCAACATCTATAAAGTAATTCCCTATTCCACAATAATTTGCAATTCGCCGTGGATTTTTGAAAAGCTTGGAACGCTTTATCTTTTTTGAATCCTCCCCATCAAAAGGCATAGCCTTTACAGGATGTATTAAAATCCTATTACGATACTCTTTATATAATTCATTAATTACTTTAACTTCTTCACTTTCCACATAGGTTACATTGACATTAACAAACTTACCAGTAGCTAGGCCTGCTTCTATAGCATTTTTTACTATTTGTGCATCAATATACTCTAAATGATATTTATCAGAGCTAATAATCAATCCCATTAAATCAGGCATCTCTTCTAATACAGCAATTCCTTCTTCAACGGTTTTTGCCCATAAACCATTGGTAACGACACCTGCATACATCCCTAACTCCCCTAGTTTTCTTACATAGGAGTTGAGTTCTTTCCTTACAATAAATGGTTCTCCACCAACCAAATGCACAGCTTTAATGCCAGAATCATTTAATTGCTCAATCCAGTTAATTACATCTTCATAATCTGCATCAATTAGATCTATATCATCATTCATTACGATACAGTGGCGACAAGCAGCATTACATCTGTTTGTAATACTTATGTAAACGCTAGAAGTTATTATTTTCATAAGTTCATTTTGACTTAGCCCCTTACTAAACCCCTTTGAATTCTCTAACATAGAAAATCTCCTTCCCTTTATATTTATTAACTAAATTCTAATCTACAATTTGAAAGGAATTTACAATCTACACAAGCTGCACCAGTTTGAAATTCTTTATATTCATTAGAGGTCCAAATTTCACTAAATTTTTGATTAAATAGATTTCCTAGTTTCTTATTAGTATATAAGGTTTCAGAACATGGAAAGATATCGCCATTTATAGAAATATAGGGAGTAATCCATTTTAAATAGATACAACATGTTTCAAAAGGATCAACAAAATATATACCATTTTCAGTGGCTTTTTTTGATGCCATTGAAAGAATGTCTTTTAATTCCTCCTGGTTTTCCTTAATATATGCCTCTTTTCCCCTTGGCAGTGAAAAGTGAATAGTGTCAAATTTATACCGAGCAGCAAAACCAACTAATTTAAGAATCTGGCAGGTATTGTATTCATTCAATGTACAGTTTAGTACCCGTTGAATCCTTCTCCTTGTTTTTCTATAATAGAGTTCATATTCTTCAAAGTTCTTAATTAAATTTCCAAAATTATAATTTCTGCTTATTCTATTTATTTTTTCTTTATCAATAGCATCTACGGAGAATATCAGCATTTCGACATTATAATTCTTGTTTAGTTTTTCAAAATCAATGGGTACCGTACCATTAGTAACTATACAAAACTTCTGTTCTTTAAACTCTTCAATTATTTTATAAATCTCCGGATATAAAAAACTTTCACCAATACCACAAATAATAATTCTATCGAATTTGTCAATCTCCTTATCAATCTGTTGTATTAACTCCTCTGATATATCTATATTCCCAACTTGTTGAGCCTTTCTCGTACAATAGACACAGTCCAGATTACATCTCGTAGTAACCTCTATAGATAGAACCTTAGGTATGTTTTTTAATGCCTGGCGAATTCTCATTTAATATCCTTCCTTCCATTTCATAAAAAAGTAACATCTTCATTTCCATAAATAAATTCTATGGATTTTATCAATATCAAATATTCTAGTATATTGTAGTTAACTAAATTTTTAGAGTATTTAAGTTTGCATAAAATTTATAATATAGAATTACTAAACTGGTTCATGGCTTTTGATTCTAATGGAAAGTATATGGAACTGATTGTCTTAATTGATTTGGCTAATTCAAAATCTTCAGATCTATAAAGGCAATAATAGAATTCTTTTATTGGTATAAAGATGTGAGGGTTGAAATAAAGATAATTAATTGGTTTTAGTGGCACTTGTTTTAATCCATCGTCCAAATACTTTTTGGCAAGAGCCATATCTTTTTTTTCGTACCAATATTCCGAATAATAGACATAGGGCAATATAAAATATGATTCCTTTTTAATCGATTTACTTTGTGCTTCTAGCATCCACCTAATCGTAGTTTTAAAATCCTCTTCTTTTCTCATCTTTTGTGGCAACTTAATATATAACAAGATTTTTAATAAACGGACAAACCAATCGTTTGGTCTAATCTCTAATATTTCATCATAGATTTTAACTACATCAAGTATACCTGTATTTGCTAAATCTTCCCCCTGAATGATATGGGTAATTTCATAATATCTTAGAAAACCATAAGAAAGCATCAATTCATAATCCTTTGGTTTTTCTATATTTCTTTTTCTAATTTCTTCAAAAAAATGAATTTGTCTTTTAGGAAACTTCATAACCATATTAATTGCTTGTACAATATTTATATGTATATCATTTAAAAATTCTACTCTTTGCACCCCCTTGAAATTATTTTAATATATTTGTTAAAAGTAAATATATTTCCTTTTATAGTATCATAGCGTATTATTTTTGACGAGTCAATACTCTATATTTCAAGTTACTATTATTTTATTCATACTAAAGATTCAATTAAAAGACTGTAAAATACATTATAAAAGCATATTTATTGAATTGAAAACTACATGACAGTCTCTTATATTGAAAAACTCTTAACTAGTTGAAATTTCAAGGGAATCCAAGATGATAATTAGTACTTTAGTAGGAATTAAGGTAGAATATAAAACAATTTTTACAAAATTAGTGATTATAAAAGCCTAAAACGAAGTGTTAAACCAACTAAAATAGCACTAACATTAGATAATGTTAGTGCTATTTTACTTTAGTCTTGTCTTTTGTTTATTAATATTTTATCTTTTGTGGGAGATTAGCTAAAAATTATTAATAATTTTCAGCTAATCTCTATATACCCGTCTATAAAAACTTATAACATTTAATTATAACTTCAGATCTCCTTCTTTTATATGTCCAGCTTTTCTCATCCATTCTGATATTATAAAAGATAATATTCCAGGTAAAACAAAATGTAGTAATAGAATTCCAATTAAAACTTTCACACCTGTTCCCATTACCTCTATGGTTGCAAACTGACCTACAAGGCCACTAGTGCCCATTCCAGCTCCTACCATATTACTTTCCATTTTAAAAACAACTGTTGAAACAGGACCTAAAATAGCCGACGTAACTATAGGAGGAATCCAAATTTTAGGATTTTTAATAATATTTGAAATTTGTAACATGGAAGTTCCTATTCCCTGTGCAATGAATCCACCAAAACCATTTTCCCTATAAGAAGAAATTGCAAAACCTATCATCTGAGCAGAGCAGCCAACAATACTTGCCCCTGCAGCTAGACCACTAAGTCCTAGAGATATAGCTAAAGCTGCGCTGCTTATTGGTAATGTTAATATAATCCCCATCAATATGGATACGATTATCCCCATAGGGAATGGATGTAGTTCTGTGGCTCTATTGATAATACTCCCTATTATAGTCATAAAAGAGCTAATAACAGGCCCAATATAATTTCCCGCTAGTCCACCAATTAAAATAGTAGCTAAAGGAACTAAAACAATATCCACCTTAGTTTTGCCTTGAATTACTTTCGAAAACTCTGCTCCAATAAGGGATGCCACTAGAGCACCAACTGGTTCTCCGACCTTTACCATTGCAATACCTTCTTGAAAAGTAACTGTTCCAGCTCCAATAGCTCCAGTTACTACAGAAGCAAATATAGCTAAAGGCGGAGCACCTACACTATATGCAACTCCAGCACCAATAGCTGGCCCCATGAGCATTTGAGCTACTTGACCAAAGTTTACCATCATTTCAATATTTAAAAGAGTACCTAATTGTTTGATTATAAGACCGATTAATAAAGAAGAAAAAAGACCTAAAGCCATCCCATTAAATATTTTAACAAAATAATCTTTAATATTACTTTTCCTTTCTGTTTTTTTGTTTTTCAAAGGAGCCACCTCTTTTTCATTTTATATTTTGTGTTAAGACAGTTGTCTTGTCACCTCACTATACAAATATACCATCTTATTCTTCGTTTATCAAGTATTTTTTCCCCTTAAGTGCTTCTTTTATACTTTCTAAACTTTTTTCATCATCTACTTCTATAGTATGGATATGGATACCTTCAGTAAGCGAAGACAAAGGTTCAGCTTTTGTTTCTCTTAAATTATCCATAAATTCTTGCAAATCCAACCTAGAACTAATTTCAAGAGGGCTTTTTATTTCTCCATACAAAGGATGTTCTACAATTACATCTACTATTTTACCACCTAAATCCACTATGGTTTTTAATTCATCTTCTATTTCATCATAACCTTCGTGTTTACAAACTATTTTTCTAATTAGTTTATTTTCCTTATACACTTTAGGTATTATATAACCTTGAGGTGTGGCTAATATATCTTCTCCTCTAGCTCTTAATAGAGCAATATCCTGAACTATTATCTGTCTACTCACATTAAACTTCTTTGAAAGTTCAGTGCCTTTTACAGGTTTCATATTTTTATTTAAAGTCTCTAAAATTTTTCCCCTTCTCTCCCAAGCATTCATTTTTTTCTACCTCCTAATATAAATAGTACTATCATTTATATTATCATAAATATATAATATAAATAAATTTAATTTATTTTCATAAATTTGTTGACAAAGCTTGTTTTATATAGTAGAATTAAAATCGGTTTGTTTTGAAAAATGGCCCCATGGTCAAGCGGTTAAGACACCGCCCTTTCACGGCGGTAACCCGGGTTCGAGTCCCGGTGGGGTCACCAGAATAAAAAGAAGCTGTAGAATGCTCTACAGCTTCTTTTTCTATATTCAAATCATATATTATCCTTAGAAGTTTCAACTTTATATGGAGCTACAACCTTTATATAAAATGCAATCCCTAGACCTACCCAAAGAGCTAAAGCTATTCTAGATTCTTTTCCTAATGCTGCAGGTGATGATGGGATTAATAGCAAAGCTACTGTCATTAAAGAAGCCACTACTCCCAGTAAAGACACAACCCTTCTAAACATAGTTTTACCTAATCTAAAGGCTATAAAACAAACATAAAGATATGCTATTGCAGCTCCCAGAGAGGACATATCTACTATCCATAAAATTACTTCTCTTCCAAACCAAGGTGCTATTAAACTAATAGCTGTTGCAAATATAATAGCATTTTTAAATACCCCATTTTTGTTTACATAAGAATACCTTTTTGGCACCATATGGTGATTAGATATGGAACCCATCAATTTGCTAGTAGATATCATAAATCCATTTATTCCAGACGTTACTGCAGCAGATAAAGCTATTACTAATAAAAGAAATCCAAACCTACCTAGAACCGACAAAACTCCTGTGCCTAATGCCCAATCTAACGCCATTGCTTCCTCTGGAGAATAAACTAAACCAGTAGTCATATTTAATATAGAGTATATTAAACTACCAATAGATACAGAGGCTACTGCAATCAAAGAAGCCTTTTTAGCCCCAAAATCAAATTCCTTACATATTTGAGGAATATTATCAAATCCTACAAAAGCAAAAGGGGTTATAGCAAATATTTTTAATACTTCCCCTAAATTAAATTGATAATCATATATGTAGTTGTTTAGAAAATCAGTCCTATCAACTTTTATAAACATAGAAATAAATACCGTTAAAACTAATAAGACCAAGGTAAGGGAAATCATATTTTGTACCTTTGCTGATTCTCTTATTCCCTTAATATTTACATAAGCAAATAATATAACGATTAGACTAGATATTATAATTTCTCCAATATATACCTTGTATCCTGCAATACTATATAGATATCCAAATTGAAATACATCTCCAAATAGTTTCCTTATAACTAGAGGAAAAGCAGTGCCATTCAATGGGATTATGGTTAAATAAGCTAGCAATAGAAACCAACCAACTATAAACCCGTGATTCCTACCACAATGTTTATAGGCAAAGGAGAATTCTCCTCCTTCTTCATTATGATTTTCTAACATAATATAATAGGAATTTTGAATAATTATTATAAACAATGCCCCTAAAAATAATCCTATAGTCGTATTTATTACTCCTGCTTCTTTTAAAAATTTGGTTCCTGGCAACATGAAAGAGCCCCAACCAATTATAGAGCCTAATACTATTGAAAATACTTCTAATTTGCTTAAACTTTTTCTCATCTTTGTTCACCTTTTCTCTTTGATAAAATAGGTTATGCAGAAATTTTAAGTATTTCTGCATAACCTTAATATAGATTGATAGTTTTTAATTTAGATTATTCAAAATTATAATTAGTTACTATTGGTTTTCTATCAGTTACCTTATCATTGTAATATTCAAAGAAAGACAATCCCATAAAACTTCCAGAAACATTATATACATTGTCAAAGCCTAAATGTTGTAATGCCATTACTGCGTTATAAGACCTTTGTCCAGATCTACAATGTAAGTAAACAGGTCTATCTTTTGGAATTTCATCTACTCTATCTCTTATTTCTCCTAGAGGAATATTCACCGCATTCACTATATGTCCTTCTTCGTATTCTTCTTTATCCCTTACGTCTATTATATAAGCACCACTTTCTACCAAATCCCTTACTTCATCAACATGCACTTGTTTGAAACAGCTATGAAGTATATTTAATCCTACTAATGCAGCAAAATTTACTACGTCCCTTGCTGTTCCAAAAGGTGGTGCATAGCATAATTCTAAGTCCTTTAAATCCTCTAAAGTACCATTAAATTTAATTAAAGTAGCAATAACATCTATTCGTTTATCTACATTTCCTTTTCCTATAGCTTGAGCTCCTAGTACTCTACCAGTAGGCACTTCAAATATTAATTTAAAATGTAAAGGTTCACTGTCAGGCATTATACCTACTTTATCGCTTGGAATTATCATTACCGTATCATAATCTACTTGCATATTAGTAGCTTTAATTAGACCTTCAGTTAATCCAGTAGAAGCACCATTATAGTTGAATATTTTTATTACAGAAGAGCCTATTACCCCAGTATTATTAACTGGTCTTCCATAAATATGGTCTGCTGCCGCTCTAGCTTGTTTTTGAGCAGGTCCTGCTAAAGCTAACTTACTTTGACTATGAAGTAATCTATTATAAACTTCTATAGCATCTCCTACAGCATATATATCAGGGTCTGATGTTCTAAAGTTTTGGTTTACAGATATAGCTCCTGTCTTACCTAATTCTAATCCTGATTTTTTTGCTAAAGTCGTTTCAGGACTTACCCCTATAGCCATTACCACTGCCTCTGAGTAGATTTTTTTACCTGATTCCAGAACTACAGTATCTTTTTCAAATCTTTCTACTTTATCATTTACTATTAGATCTATTCCGTTATCGATTATCTCCTTGTGTAATATCTGTACCATATCATAATCAAAAGGCCTCATAATTTGCGGCATAGCTTCAACTATGGTTACATTATATCCTGCAAGTTTTAAATTTTCTGCTGCTTCTATTCCTATAAACCCGCCACCTATTACTGTAACATCATTGCAATGGTTTTCCTTTATAAATACATTTAATTTTGCAATATCTACCACATTTCTTATAGTGAATACGTTTACATCTTCCATACCTTCAAAAGGTGGAACTATAGGATTTGCTCCTGGTGAAAGAATTAATTTGTCATATGATTCAGTGTACTCTTCTCCTGTTACCACTTTTCTTACCTTTACTTCTTTGTTTTCTCTATCGATATCAATAACTTCGTTATATACCCTTGCATCTATCCTATATTCGTTATAAAAATCGTCAGGTTTCATAAGGACTAGTTCTTCATGATCCTTAATTAAACCACTTAGATGAAAAGGTAGAGCACAATTTGAAAAGGATACATGAGGCCCTTTTTCAAACATAATTATTTCACATTCTTCGTCTAACCTTCTCACCCTTGCTGCTGCTGAAGCACCACCAGCTACACCGCCTACAACTAAAACTCTTTTTGGTTTTTCTACCATGTTAAAATCCCCCTTTAATTTTTCTACATTAAACCTTTGGCTAAATGTAGTATTAGTTCCTCTATATTTTAAATATTTTATAGATAATAAAATTTTTTAAAATATATGATATAATAATATACAAGCTTTCTTATAGAATAATTAAATAGTTAGATATTTAATTAACTTACTTTATATATTACTCCATTTACAGAATTCTATCTAATAAATACTTATTATACATGATAACTCTTTTTTATAACAAATAGGAAAGTTCTTATACACTAAATATAAACATAAATCTAAAAACAAAAATTAATATTAGGGTGGGAAAATAATGAATTTAGATTATTTAAGATCCTTTTATGTTACTGTAAAATCTAATAGTATCTCTAGAGCAGCTAAACAACTACACCTTACCCAACCAGGGTTAAGTATGCAGATTCAAAATTTAGAAGATGAAGTAGGGGCTAAATTGTTAACTAGAAGTAATAAAGGAGTCAAGCTTACTGACGAAGGAAAAATAGTCTTTGAACATGCTACTACTATGCTTTCCATACAAAAAAACATTAAAAAATCTATAAAGGATTTAGAAAATACAAAAAAAACCCTTTCTATAGTGGCCTGCAAAAGTCTAGGGGAATATGTGCTCCCCTGTAGTCTTTATACTTTCAAAGAAATATATACTGATGTAGATGTCAAATTGGAAGTATATAATTCTTCAGCAGTTATAAAAAAAATATTATCTCATGAGACCAATATAGGCATAATTACTGGCTCCTATGTCTTTGAGAGTATCGCAACTATTCCAATACTTTCAGATAATCTAATATTAGTAGGAGGTCCCAAAACTGAATTTGATAATATTACCATAAATGATATGTTAAATATACCTCTTATTTTGAGAGAAGAAGATTCAACAAATAGGTTGCTCTTATCTGATATATTAACAAAACATATGATTAATATAAATGACCTAAATACTGTACTTTCTTTCAACTCTCCTGAATCCATTAAATCCGCAGTTTCTTCTGGCAAAGGATTTGCTTTTTTACCAAATATTGTGGTAAAACAAGATTTAAGAAGGGGAAATTTAAAGAAAATCAATATTAAAGATTTTAATTCAAAATTCAGTTATTATCTAGCTTATAGAGAAAACTACCAATTTACAGGTTATGAAAAAATTTTCAAAAAATTTATTACTTCTAATAAAAGATGTTTTTGTTACTAATCTTATTGATAATTCAAAAATAATGTCCATTTGTCTATATTCTAACATGCTCCTTTAGAATGTATAATTATAGATAATAAGATTCTTTTATAATAAAAAGCGTCTATTAAATTTAATAGACGCTTTTTATTAGCTATTTGGCTTCCCATCTATAATACCTTAAATCGGGACCAAAAAATCTTAAAGGGATAAATCTTTCTAATACTCTAGAAAACACTCTATCTGTATATGTTTCGGAAATCTCCTTTGGAGTTAAGTTAGTAGAAATTATGGTTTTAGTGTTATTTATTAATCTAGTATTTACTATATTAAATATCTCTGCATTAGTAAAAGCATTGGATAATTCAGTCCCTAAATCATCTATGATTAAAAGGTCTGCTTGGAACAACAAATCATATTCCCAATCATTAAACCTATCAGCACTTCTTCCGAATCTACGTTTTTCAATAATCTCTAATATTTTAAATGCCGTTTGATATATAACAATTTTATTTTTATCCAACAAAGCCTTTGCAATACAATTACACATGAAAGTTTTCCCTAATCCAGTAGAACCATAGAATAATAAATTTTCTTCATTATTCTCATCAAAATTACTGACAAATCCCTCACAAATACTTGTTATATTCGCCATATTTTCCCTAGGAGTCATATTTTCTCCTTCTATAGGTTCATCTGGAAATATATCTATATTAAAAGTTTGGAAGTTTTCCTTCTTTAAAACATTTTCAATATTTGACATCTTATAAGCTCGACTTATAAGGGCTTGTTTTAAACAATTGCACTTATTACCATTAGGCAGATAACCTGTATCGTTACATTCATTACATTCATAGTAAGTATCTAGATAATCTAAAGGAATATTATTTTCAGTAAGTAAATAAGCCTTTTCCATTTTTAATTTTTCTATTTCTTTTTTTACCTTTGTAATATTTTCTTCATAGTTTTCAGGATTTTCAATTACTGCTCTAG
>NZ_DATHXO010000191.1:0-1585 GCF_035459645.1 Schnuerera sp. | reverse complement strand
GAGGATTTAAACTTATAACGGACGGTTTCCAGACATTTAAAGTGTTCAGCAACATTGTGTTAATTACAATATTTGAAGTCTGTGCCAAATCCATATATAAAAGCAGTGGGTTCTTTAAATTAAGGAAAATTTAAATATTGAGATACAAGCTTTATTATATAAAATAAGAATAGAGAATCGCTGTGTAACCGTCAAATAAATTTGAACAATTTTATGTTTTTCCCTACCTACTGATTGTTTGGAATAGTGGGTAGGGAATACAAGCCTTCAATTAAAATGGAAAAATATTAAGTGGTTCTATTATTTTTGATATTCTTTTTAGGATGAGTACTGTAAAGATGTTCTCTTTTGAATTTCAAAATATAAAGGTATTGTGATTAATAAGAGAAAAAATGAACAACACAATGGAATAGGATTGAGCTGATGTCTTTAAGTATCATTCAGGCACTAGACCATGAAGATATTGAAACGACTATAATTTATATCTTGAAAACAAAAAAGGATTAGCGAATGATGGGTCATGACAGGAAGTGGTTTTTATAACATATAAACACATTCCATGTTTAGTTATCGCGGATTTTTCTTTTTTAGTCTTTTTCTACCCATTATTGAAGCCATCAAGAGAAAGACGGGAGCAATATAAGAAGTTATATTCATATTCTCAAAGTAGACAACAAAAACTAAAATGATAGCTAGTACACTTACTACATTCAACAAGATATTCGTTGAATTTATTTTCAACCTCTTATTAAATAACTGAGCTATACCAATAAGCAATGTAAATATAGCGAGAAATATGAGTATTTGAAATAAGATTCCCATTTTATCACCTCAGTACATATTTAATATAGTATAACCCATCAAATATATAATATTCAATGGGTTATATTTTATGAGAATTATATTATCTACCTCTAATAATTAATCCCGGATAAGGTAACCATTGAATTTTCATAGATACCCCTCTTGATGTAATATGACGATCAATTTGTCCAGCGACCCAATCATTACCTAAAGCCATTAATGCGGATGCAGAAGCCGCTGCTAATGTACCCGGATTAGGGACTGCACCGGAAATTCCAGATGCCAATATTGTAGCAACTGTCCATTGGCTAGCACGATCCTCTAAAGCATATTGTAAATCACGAGCTTCACGGTTTGTCAAGTAATATGTATATCCCGTCCAACTTAAATTAGCAGGTTGGATACTTGAACCATTAAGCTGTGGATTTAACTTATTGAGTTGATTGGAACTAACAACAAACCCACCTTTGTCATCTAAGACAATATTATCTTCCTTTATTGCTTGGTTTAATACATCCACTCCATCTGAATAGTATTCATATACATCCTCAGAGATTAAATTTTTAATATCTTCGTCAATAGCCAAGAAGCCTTCTTTGTCTTTATAGAGATGGCTGTCTAATACCTTTATGTTCTCGATTGCTTTTTCCTGAGTAGATTTAAAATCTGCACTTGAACTTGCTGCAAAACTATTTGCTGGGAACAATGTAGCAAGTAGGACTGCAATAGCAAAATAGATACCTACTTTTTTAAAAATTTTAACCATTAAAAATTTTCTCCC
>NZ_DATHXO010000190.1:0-2241 GCF_035459645.1 Schnuerera sp. | reverse complement strand
ATATCAAACCAAAACCAAAATAGCCAATATGTTAAGCCTTTCCCCCGTGTTTTCGTTTCTGTAACTGCTTGAATATTTATGTTATCCCCACCGCAACTCTTGCACACCATATATAGATACCTCCTTTATATTATCTATATTAAATATAGCAAATATTTAGACAACATACAAGGGTATCTATAAAATAGATGCTATTGTATCTGCAAAATCTTTTTCTTTTTCTTCCTCGGTTCTGTTATCTGGTAATCCATATATTTTCTTCATCTCTCTGTAGAATTTCTTTTCTTCCTTGCTCATATCATTAGTTATCTTTATAGCCCTATATCTAATTATTTCAGATATTTTATTATCATCTTTTAACGACCTAAACATTGCTTTAAACTTCCACCAATGTAAATGTTCTATATCCTGTAAATCTATACCATATTGACTTAAAAATGCAGCATAGATATATTCAGCATCATGTTCAAATGAATATATCATGCTAGGGGTTTTTCCTTCCCCTTTGCCTTCTACTGCTTCAATTTCTTTTCCACATCTATAAAACCATAGTATTTTTTCTATTGCTTCTATTTCATCACGTGGGATTTCTTCATAGTATAAATTTAAAGCAATTCTTATTCTTTCTTCATCCGTATAGTTCCTATCTTGAAATAATAATTCAAATAATATTCCTACTCTAAAATCTGTATTAATCTTGTACCTGATACCTTCTACATCTACAGTATCAGGTACAAGGTCAATTAATATATTCATTACTTTTTCGATCTTCTTTGGGCCCTATTAGGCGAATATTTATTTACTACATCACTTTGAATATAGCTTTCAATTTCTATAAATATAAAGTGGGCTACATCTACTGCATCTAGAAAGGATATCCTTCTTTCTTTAAATATTCTTTCTGTAGAGTTTTCACCTAGTAAGCTGTCAATAACTGTTGTGCAAGTTTTAATTGCTTGTTCTATACCTTTTTCTAAGTCTTGGGTAGTTGAGTTATCGTCTAGGCTTTTTAGTTTGTCCCCTTCTTCTAATAGTTTAGTTTTCCCTTCTTCTATTCTGTTAAATAAATCTGGTTGAAATGGATCTATATAAAACTTTTCTCCTGCTATATCTAATTCTAAGTCATTATTCTTAAATTCAAATTTTCTTACCATGGGATTTAATCCTCCTTATATTATATTCCTGCTCCATCTGCTACAAAAGTACAAGTCTTTTCAAAGTCATCCTCGGATGTTGCTACTCCTTCTACCCTTTCCCCTTTTACTCTAAAGGTACCTGCATATTGGTAAGCATTAGTACCATCACCATCTGTGGAAGGTACAACTGCAAAATCTCTCTTAACTGCCCTGTATCCCCCTCCTACTTCTGATTGAGTAAAGTCCACTACCAATATCGATACCACTGCATCATCACCTAATTTTTCAGATTCAGTTATATCTATTATTTTATCATGTACTGCATTTTCTAACATTTGGTCGAACTCATAATCTATAGACGTACTCATTCCTACTATATCAGTAGTTTCAAAGGATTCATCTACATATTTTCTCGTGTATTCAGCAGGGTTTTTGTTTGTGGTTAGTGCTGTAAAACCCTTCATTCTTTCAAAATTCCCTGTTTCTACTTCCATAAATGCTTTTTTCTTACTTCTCATTACTAATTTAGCCATGTTTATTCCTCCTCATAGTAAACTAATTGCATCTGTATTTGATATCTAGCCCTATCCTCTGTAGCATTAAATAGATAACCACTTGTTGTTACCTTTAATTCTATACTTTTTTTGTTGCCACTTAGGATAGGTAAGTTTCCTTTTTTACTTTGATTATCCACCCAACTAGATAGTTTTTCATAAAATCCACTATTTTCAATATTTTGTATTACATCATCTCCATAAAACTCTCGACTTGCAAATACGAATAAATATTGTTTTAATCTACCACCATCTATATACTCTTTTATTACTGTATTTGATGGTATAGGGTCTATAGTGTATTCTTTTTCATTTGGGTCGAGATAGTCGACCCCTATTTTTATAAACTCATCTAGTATTGGACAATCCAGAAAATATTTTCTTATACTTTTAATTATCATCATTTAGCACCTGCTATCTTTTTAGCCCCATTAAGGATATTTCCCTTATGGTCGGCTTTCATCCTTTCAAACCATCTTGCCCCTCTCATTGGACCACCTTGAAAGGTATATCTATCCCCATAATACATTTTTCTAGCATATGGGGTTCTA
>NZ_DATHXO010000189.1:0-2453 GCF_035459645.1 Schnuerera sp. | reverse complement strand
ATTTGGCAACCTAAGAACAGTTATCTCTATTATAGCTGGGGTTGTATTTTTGAAGGAAGAGATCTTTTTCTACCATGTTATAGGCTCTATATTAATTATTGTAGGTGTAATGGGGACCAATTTTTTAGATGATATGGGGATTGAGAAGATAAGGACTAAGTTAGAAAAAATATAATTATTGCTTGGTTCTTTATTTAAATATGAAACTTGAAAGAAGAGAGATTGCATTACAAATCAACAGCATTAAAGAGTAAATATTTTTCGAGATAAATATCCCAATGATGTGGTAATAAGTGGTATAATAAGAGTAGTAAATATATTGATATTACTACATCTGAGGGGGATTTAAATGAAAGGCGAAACTAGAAAACAAAAAAGAGAAAAACAAAAAGAAATAAACTTCTTCGGGGAATTTATTAGAATTAAGAATCATTTTTTTAAAGATATTAATTCTAGACTAAAAGGGGTCAAGGATAAAAGGCACCAAAGCTATATAGAATATACTCCAGATATAATTTTATTTAGTATGATAATGAAAAATATAACATCTATTGAAAGCATGAATCAGATGACAGTCGAATTTAATAGTGAAAAATGTATAAATAATGTATCAAAGGTACTGGGATACGAAGATTTAGATGAGTTACCACACCATGATACTATTAATGATTTTCTAAAAAAGTTGAATCCATGTGAGATTGAAAAAATTAGAAAGTATATGATAAAAGAATTATTCAAAAAAAGATGCCTAGAGGATTATAGATTATTGGATAAATATTGGACTATCGCTGTAGATGCAACAGGAATAGTATCATTCTCCGATAGGCATTGTGAGCATTGCTTGAAAAGAGAATATAAGAATAAAGAGACAGGCGAAGTTGAGAACACTGTCTATTTTCATTATGTATTGGAAGCTAAATTAGTAGTGGGGGATATGGTATTTAGCATAGATACTGAATTTATAGAGAATGAAAAGAATTATGAAAAGCAAGATTGTGAGTTAAAAGCATTTAAAAGATTAGCAGCAAGACTTAAGAAAAATTATAAAAGATTACCTATATGCGTGTTAGGGGATAGTCTTTATGCAGTAGATCCCGTATTTAAGCTATGTAAAGAATATAATTGGCAATATATACTTACCTTTAAGGAAGGCAGAACCAAGAGTATTTGGTCAGAATTTGAGGGGTTAAAAGGGCTAGAAAACAATAACAATAGCAAAGGCTGCACCTGGGTAAATGAAATAACATATAAGGATAATTTGGTAAATATCCTAGAAGCAAAATTGGTGGAAAATGGGGTAGAAAAAGAATTTACATTTATCACTAATATAACAATAAAAGAAAAGAATGCAGACAAAATATTATATGCAGGAAGAAGTAGATGGAAAATAGAAAATGAAGGTTTTAATAATCAAAAGAATATAAAAAACAATATAGAACATCTTTGCTGCAAAGACTATAATGCTATGAAAAATCACTATTTATTGGTACAAATTGCAGATATATTAAGACAGTTATTTGAATGTGGATATGAGCTAATCAGAAGCCTAAGGGCTTCAATAAAAGAAATATCTTCAAGGATATTAGAATCTTTTCGCCGAGACTCTCTAACACCTGAAGATATCGCCAATTCAAATAAACGTATGCAAATACGTTGTTTATGATAAGTAAATTATATCAAAGGTTGTGATAAATGGGAAGTAAAAATTCATTTAAATATATTAAAATTACCCACAAAAATAATAATAAAGGAATCCTACACTTATCAGGTGTGGATAAAACTTAAATATAATTAGGAACCTGTTGATAGTTTCATAAAAGGTAAAATTAAACATTCTAAGGAGATTGCATAAAAATTTAATCTTTGCCGCTGTTCAGATTAAAAAGTTATGTCAATAGTCTGTGAAAATGTCATGTAAATACACGTAATTTTATTCAGTAAAAATGTCACTATTAAAATCAAAAAAATTAGTAATAGCTAACAGAAGTACACCGCATTTATTCCACGGTCCTATTGACATGGGGCCCCTGACCCCTCTAGACACCCATCTTTACCGGAAATAGCCCTTAGCAGGCGGATATTTCCGCCTCAAGATTATACCAGAGGGGTCTTCCCCATATCAATAGGCTTTCGCGGCATAAACACTCACATATCTATTACTACAAAATGATACCTTAAAAAAAGGCATAAGAAATAAACCCTTGAAAAAAGGCTAGAAAGAATATATGATAACTTATGAGTTAAGTTTTTATGCCCATGCTCTTGTGGAGTTGAATAAACCGTTTAATATCTCAAGTATTTCGGTATCCGTCTCCTCATATGAGAGTATGGGTCTTTTATTAGCTGGCTGTCTCCACGGATGATCCTTTGAAGGGATAGCTTTTTTATTTTGTTTTTCACTCCTTTTAGGCTGATTTGCAACCATCTTTTTAGGGCGTTCATCCAATGTCTTA
>NZ_DATHXO010000188.1:0-11201 GCF_035459645.1 Schnuerera sp. | reverse complement strand
AGATTCGATAGGTTTCTAGACTACCTATAAGGAATTGAAACCTAGCTTTACTTGTTTTGTCAGTTTATCATAGTTAATCGTTTCTAGACTACCTATAAGGAATTGAAACACAACTTCCTTGTACTTATCATCTTTTTTAATTAACGTTTCTAGACTACCTATAAGGAATTGAAACTAAATCCCAAGGTCTAACCCCAGTACTCATATCTGCGTTTCTAGACTACCTATAAGGAATTGAAACTCCACTCCATTTTTATCTAGAATAGTCAAACAGATTTTAAAAAAAGCATAAATTATTGCAAAGAGTTCGTTAATTAATTTCCTCATGAAAGTGAAAATATTATCCATAATATGAAATGTGCTATTGCAGAATCATATGCAAGAATAGGCGATTATGAACAGGCAGAACCAGAATAAAAAAATTATTTGATAACTATTCAGATAAAAAAGTGCTAAATTTGTCATTCTGAGCGTTAGCGAAGAATCTATAAAGGAGACAAAACAAGATCCTTCACCTTCGGTTCAGGATGACAATCTAACTTTTCTGGCAGTTTCTGAATTTACTACACTGTTTTTATTGATTATCTATTTCTTGATAGCCCTTTTTTAAGTGAAAGGAATTATTATATGATATAATAGATGAAATAAAAGGTAAAGGGGAAAACATATGGGTTATCTATTACAGGGATTAATGTTAGGATTTGGATATGTAGCACCTATAGGGATGCAAAACTTATATGTGATAAACTCAGCTATAAGAGGAAGTAGACGAAAGGCCTATAGTGTAGCTTTTACAACAATATTTTTCGACATCACTTTGGCTTTAGCTTGTTTTTTTGGAATTGGATTATTATTAAATAAAATACCTTTATTAAAAGGAATTATAGTATTAGTAGGAAGTGTAGTGGTAATCTATATAGGTTATAGTATTATAAAATCTTCTCCAGATATAGATACAGATATAGAATTAGAAAAGTCCTATTTAAATATTCTAAGAGATACCTTTGCTGTAACTTGGTTAAACCCTCAAGCGATTATAGATGGGTCTTTATTATTAGGTGGCTATCATGCCTATATACCTGATGGGATGAGCAAATATTTCATATTAGGATTTTGTCTGGCTTCATTTTTGTGGTTTTTTTCGTTATCGACAATAGTATCTATATTTCAAAAAAGAATAAATAAGAATTTCATTAAATGGATTAATATTATCTGTGGAATAATAATTATATTCTTTGGTTTTAGGTTAGGATTGTCGTTTTTAAAGGAATTTTTCTTTTAAAATATATATAAAGGAAGGGATAAATATGGAATTTAAAAAAATTGGGAGTAAATATGTTGTTAGATTAGAAAAAGGTGAAGAAGTTGTGGAATCTATTAAAGCCTTATGTGAAAAAGAAGAAATTAAACTAGGTACTATTACTGGTATTGGAGCTGTAAATAAGGCAGTGATAGGTTTATTTGAAACTAGTACTAAGGAATACCATTCAAAAGAGTTAACTGGAGATATGGAAATTACAAGCCTTTTGGGAAATATATCTCAAATGGATGGAGAAGTCTATCTTCATCTTCATATTACCTTAGCAGATCATAATTATAATGTACATGGGGGCCATTTAACTTCAGCAGTAATTAGTGCTACTGGTGAGATAATAATAGATACAATAGAGGGCGTAGTAGACAGAGAATTTGATGAGGAAGTAGGGTTAAATCTTTTTAAGTTTTAGTTCAAGACTATAATTAAATATTTAAAGTAGTTTTAAATATAATAGGAACCTTAAAAAGGTTCCTAAGCTCGTTTTAATCCATATATTCTTTAACTTTTTTCATTAATTGACTTCTTCTTGTTTCTTTTAGTGAATTATAATATTCATTTAAATCTTTAATGATAGAAGTATCATGATTATTCGCTTTCAATTGTTTTTCCATTTCCTTTAATAAAGAATTAAAATTTTTATCACTTTCTTTTTCTAGTTTGCTACCTATATCTAAATATTTATTGGCAAGTTTTACTTTAGATGTTTTACCGGACTTATATTCTTCGTATCCAGATTGTATTAAACTATCCAATTTAGCCTCGTAATCTTCTTGCATTGATAGAAGTTTTTCATTATATTGGTTGACTATATTATAAAAAGAGGTATTATCAATTTTGCCGACAGAATCACTATTATTATCAGAAATTTCTACTTCATCTTTTGCTGATTTGTCTTCAGAATTTTTTTCTAAATTTTCTGGGACATCAGTATCGTCTTTTTCTTTGATTATTTTATCTATAGGATTTTCTTTTACTTCTATACTTTTTTCATTTGAAAGTTCTTCGTAATTTTCTTTATGAACTTTATTATAACTAGTTAGCATATTAAACATGAACTTTAATTTTCCAAGGTTTAAAACTACTATAATAAATACTAAAACTAAAACAGATAATACTATGTATTTAATTCTTTTATTTTTCAAGCTAATCACCTCTTAACAAATACTCTACTAATTATACCATAGTACAATTGGAACATTAAAGTATGTTTTATATATATTATTATAACTATTGATATATAGTTTGGACAATTTCCTACCGATTTAGTAAAATGGTAATTAGCAAGAAGTTATTATTTTAATTTATTATTTAAATATTATATAAAAACATGGGAAAACAAAATATGAAGTTGCAACTAAAGAATTATATTAAATATGAATGGGAGAGATATAATGGAAAAAATTGTTGAAATATGCTGTGGTAGCTTAGAAGATGCTTTAATTTCACAAAAAGCTGGAGCAGACCGTATAGAGCTTAATAGTGCTATGCACTTAGGAGGATTGACTCCTTCTATGGGAACTATAAAATTAGTATCAGAAAAATGTCATATTCCTATTATAGTAATGGCAAGACCTCGTCCAGGTGGTTTTTATTATAATGATTATGAATTTCAGACTATGTTAGCCGATATAAAATCTATGATGGATTTTAATATTAAAGGAATTGCATTTGGATGCTTAGATGAAGATGGAAGCATAGATAAAGATAAAAGCAGCATGATAATAGATATTATTCATAAATATAATAAAGAAGCAGTTTTTCATAGAGCTTTTGATTGCGTCAAAGATCCTTATGAAGCTATGGATATATTAATTGACTTGGGAGTAAAGAGGGTTTTAACTAGTGGGCTAAAACCCAAAGCAGTAGAAGGAGTAGACTTATTGGCTAAACTTCAAAACAAATATGGAGATAAAATTGAAATATTAGCTGGTAGTGGTGTTAATGCATCTAATTGTACATATTTAATTAATGAAACTGGTATCTCTCAATATCATAGTTCATGTAAATCATGGAGAACAGACTTAACTACAATAAGCAATGTATCCTTTGCTTATGCAGAAGCCCCTCATGAAAAGGATTATGATATAGTAAGTTACGATGAAATAATTAAATTTGTAAAAGCAGTAAAAGAGAGGTAAATAGTTACCTTTTTATTAATCACATCCAATTGCTAAGAAAACTTCCATATGATATAATGGTAAAAAAATCCAAGGATGTTTTAAATTTTAATCAAATTTTAATCTTTCTTAAATCCTTTTCAAAGTTTCTGTTGTTATAATGAGATCACATTAAATAACAGGAGGTTTTATTATGGTTACTTTGGAACAAGTTGAAGAATTACGTCAGAGGGCAAATATTTCTTATGATGAGGCAAAGGCTGCTCTTGAAGAAACCAATGGGGATATGCTTGAAGCAATCATCAATCTTGAAAAACAGAATCGCATTAAACCACCTAAAGGTGGAGGTTATTACAGTTCTAAGAATTCACAACAAGATAGAAGAAATGAACAGCATAGTGGAAGCAATAGTAGCAAAGAAAATGACGGTGCATCCTTTGGAGAACTATTAGGTAAGTTTTTTAGATGGGCAGGCAAAATAATAAATAAAGGTAATAAGAACCACTTGGAAGTTATTAAAGACGGAGATAAGATAATGGCAATACCAGTAACTGTATTGGCAGTTCTTCTACTATTTATGTTTTGGATTACAATTCCACTTATGATTGTAGGACTATTTTTTGGCTATAAATATATATTCAGTGGTCCGGATTTAGGAAAGGAAAATGTAAACCGTGCCATGGATTCAGTTGCTGATGTGGCTGAGAATTTAAAAAATGAAGTTAAAGGTGAGAAATCCGATGGAAAGAATTCTGATAATTGAAGATGAAGAAAAAATAGCACGTTTTATAGAATTAGAACTCAAATATGAAGGGTATGAAGTGGAAAAGGCTTTTAATGGAAGAGATGGGCTGGAACTTGCTAGAACCCAGCCCTTTGACCTTATACTATTGGATATAATGTTACCAAAATTAAATGGAATTGAAGTTCTAAGAAGAATTCGACAATTCTCTGATTTGCCTATTATACTTCTTACTGCCAGAGATGCTGTAGTAGATAAGGTTACAGGTCTTGATGGAGGTGCTGATGATTACATTACCAAACCCTTTGCAATAGAGGAGTTGTTAGCTCGAATTAGGGTAGCTCTTAGGAAAAGGGAAAATAGCAATATGTCAGAATCATCCTCTGAACTTGGACTTGGACCATTACATTTAGAACCTTTGAAGAGGGAAGTACATATTTATGATACTTTAGTACATTTAACGAAACGTGAATTTGATTTATTACATTATCTATTAGAAAACAAAAACATAGTTTTAAGTCGCCAAACCATACTTGAACAAATTTGGGGATATGATTTTTCAGGTGGAACCAATGCAGTTGATGTATATATTAGGTATCTTCGTGCAAAAATTGAAGAACCCTTTGGATTAAAAATAATTTATACTGTTCGGGGAGTGGGGTATGTAATCAAAGATGAGTAAAAAAAATGCACCTCCAACTAATATAACCAATAAAATACGTTCATCTCTTGTTATTAAACTCAATGTAGGAATGTTAGGGAGAATACTTTCTGGATTTTTGATAATAAATCTCCTTATTATTCTAATGAGTTTTTTTGTTGTTTTATGGAAAACTGAGGAAGGGATCCAAGAGATAATTGAGATAATAGAACGGAATCCTGATAATTTATATTTTATGAACTATGGAAGTAAAAATCATGAAATATTGATAGGTGAAGAACTTTCAAAGGGTGTTAAGCTTCCTGGTAGTATACAAAAGAACTTACCTGTAGAAATAGATGATGCTATACGAAATATAAGTATTCCTCAGCAATTTAAGGAAATGAAGTTCTTAGAAAGAATATATTTAGTAAAGTATACTATTGGGTTTTCTGTTGATGGAATATATTATCAAATAATATATTCTTTAGGCTCTAACTTGAAATTATTTTTTTATTTATTTTTTATAATACTGATCTTTGAGTTGATAATATTAATTAGAAATATAAAAAAAGGCTCTAGAATGATAAGGAGAACTCTTAAACCTTTATCTGATTTAACAGAAAAAGCTAAAAACCTTAATGCAGAGGTGTCTTATAAAGCTGATGGGACCTATATCAAAGATTTAGCAGGAGCAATTAGTAATATTGATGCTAATAGACTAGATAGCCGTATATCTGTTGATAGTTCTCAAAATGAGCTTAAAGATTTAGCTTCTGCTATAAATGATATGTTAAACCGTATTAACGATTCTTATCAATCTCAGGTTCGTTTTGTTTCTGATGCCTCTCATGAGTTAAGAACCCCTATATCCGTTATACAAGGATATGCAAATCTTCTTGACCGTTGGGGGAAAAAGGATGAGAATACACTGGAAGAATCAATTCATGCAATTAAAACGGAGACAGAAAATATGAAAGATTTAGTAGAGCAACTTCTTTTCCTAGCAAGAGGAGACAATGAAACTATTAAGCTTCATAAGGAAGTATTAGATGCTTGCGAAGTAGTAGATGAGGTTGTACGAGAAACCCAAATGATTGACGATAGCCATAATTTTGAAATTGATTTAGATAGGCCATCTTATATTGATGTAGATAGACAGCTTTTTAAACAAGCTATTAGGATATTAGTGGATAATAGTGTAAAATACACACCTAATGGGAAGAAAATCATATTGAGAGTAGTTAATAAAGATAAAGACATTCATATTGTTGTTCAAGATAGTGGTATAGGAATAGATGCTGAGGATTTACCTTATATATTTGATCGCTTTTATCGTTCTGATGAATCTAGGGCAAGAAAAACAGGAGGTTCAGGTTTAGGATTATCAATAGCAAAATGGATAATTGAACGTCACGGTGCCAATTTTGAAATATTGAGTAGAATAGATGTAGGTACTCGTATAACCATTATTTTCCCTGTAGTTGAAAGCATATATACTAAATCTATAGTTTCAAATGATTAATGATGGATATGGATATTAACTTTGATAAAAAAGGAGAACAAGGAAACACTTACTTGTTCTCCTTTTTTATTAGCTATTAAGAGGGTTGTTTTCATTTAAATAATTTAATCTATCGTTTAGAAATTGAATATGTCTATCTACTTCAGAACTCATTTGTTCAAAGGTTTGCTTTGTTTGTTGATCTTCTGTAGATTGAGCCATTAAAGAATAACTGCCTTTTGCTGCTTCGCAAGAAGCTATTGCTTTTTGCAAATCACTTTGTACAGTCATTTTTTCACCATCCTTTCCAAATTAGATTATCCAAAAGGAAACACTATAATTCATTGAAAATATTTGAAAAAATTTTAGGTATACTTAACTATTTTATATTGACTAAAATTTTAAATAGTGTTAATATTTTATATATACTATAATTTTCAATAAATTTTAGTATATATAAAATTATATTAGGAGGATCGATTATGAAAATTATTGACTTGAAGTTTGAAAAAATTAAAATCAAATTAAAGAAACCATTTGTAGTAGCATTAGGAACTGTAGAATATTGTGAAACGGTTATTGTAAAGATAATTACAGATGAAGGTTATTATGGTTTTGGAGAAGGAGCACCATTTTCACCTGTTACTGGAGAAACCCTAGATACTGTTTTATTAACTTTAAAAGATTTTAAAAATTTATTAATTGGTCAAGATCCTTTGGCTATAGAAAAAATACATCATATTATGGATAGAGCAATTATAGGAAATACTGCTGCAAAAGCTGCTATTGATATTGCTCTCCATGATATCAAAGGGAAAGTAATGAATGCACCACTTTATAAAATTCTTGGAGGTTTTGATAATAAAGTTGAAACAGATATGACTATAGGAATATCATCTCCAAAAGAAATGGCAGAAGATGCAAAAGAAAAAGTACAACTAGGTTTTAAAATATTAAAAATAAAAGCAGGTATATCCCCTGAAGAAGATATAGAAGCTATAAGACTTATAAGGGAAGCAGTAGGGGAGAATATAAGAATCAGAATGGATGCTAATCAAGGTTGGAACGTAAATGAAGCTATCAGAGTATCTAAAGCTCTAGAAAAATATAATGTAGAAGCTATAGAACAAGCTTTACCATATTGGAATTTAGATGGAGCTGCTATTCTTAGAAAAAAAACTAATATAAAAGTAATGCTTGATGAAGCAATTCATAATTCTAATGATGCTTTAAAGGCAGTTAAAAAAGAAGCTGGAGATATATTGAACATAAAATTAATGAAAAGTGGCGGTATTTATCCAGCAGAAAAAATCAATGCTGTTGGCGAAGCTGCAGGTATCAATTGTATGCTAGGATGTATGCTTGAAACAAGAGTTGCCATAACAGCTGCAGCAAGTTTGGTTGCAGCAAAGAAAAATATTACCGAGGCTGATTTAGATTCATTTATGTATTGTCAAGAATCAGATTTAATAAAGGGAGGATTTAAAAGAGAAGGTGGTCTTATTACATTACTAGATAAACCTGGATTAGGAATTGAAGTTAATATGTAATTATATTTATTGTAAAACTTTGCAACGAGAGAAAAGCATAATCAAATTGAAATAAAGTGCTTAAAAAATAAGATTTGAGTGTCAAATATATTTTTTTCTTTGACATTAATTTAATTAATAAGGAGGAGTTTAGATGGAAGCTTTATTTACAAGTACCCCCGCTTTACTTGCAATAATATCTATTATGATTGCAAGTGCACTTTATCTACAAAGATTTAAACTTTTTAAAAGCTTAGGACCAGCATTAACAGTAATTATTTTAGGAATTGTACTTTCGAATTTTAAAATTGTTCCAGTCAGTACAGAGATCTATGGAACAATAATGTATTATGCTATACCGGTAGCTATTGCAATAATGCTCCTTGGTGTAGATTTAAAATCTTTGTTAAAGATGTCAAAAGAACCTTTAATAACAGTAGTTCTTGCAGTATTCAGTGTTTGTTTTGTAGCTTTTTTAGCAGGACTTATTTTTGCTCCTAAAATTGATGAAGGATGGAAAGTTGCAGGAATGTTTGTAGGAACATATACTGGTGGCAGTAGTCAATTAAATGCTATTGCAGCAGGGCTTGAAGCTAGTAGCAAAACTATAGCAGCAGCTAATGCAGCTGATTATGTTATAGGGATGCCTTCCATGATTTTATTATTTGCAGCACCTGCATTTTTAAAAAAATCAAAAACTTTTCAAAAGCATTGGCCATATTCAGTACCTGAAAATGAATTAATTTCAGGAGATGATACAGCTTTAATGGATGAAAAGAAATGGAGTATTAAAGACATAGCTTGGATGTTAGCAATAGGTTTTGGAGTAACTGCTATATCAACATATTTATCTAGTTTTATTCCTGGTTCTTTTAGTAGTGCAGTTAGAATATTACTCATAACTACAATTGCTGTAATAATAGCACAATTTAAACCAGTTCAACAACTTAAAGGGAATCTAGATTTGGGCTTGTATTTAGGATTACTTTTTTTATCTATTGTAGGTTTTGCAGTAGACTTAAGAGAATTCTTTGGTTCTACCCTTGCTATTAGTTTATTCTGTTTTATAGTAGTAATTGGAAGCTTACTTTTACATTTTGCATTAACAAGATTGTTTAAGATAAGATATCAATATGTGCTTCTAGGAATTATAGCTGCAATTGGAGATGGTCCTACATCAGCTTTAGTAGCTTCATCAGCAAATTGGAATTCTTTAGTAAGTGTGGCAGTAGTTATGGGAGTTATAGGTGGATTACTAGGGAATTATGCAGGAATATCAGTTGCATATGCAATTAAAGCAGTACTTGGCATGTAAGGAGGGATGTAAGTTTGAGAAAATTTGCTTTGTATCAATCAGGTATTTGTTATGGTTTTCTCTATTTTGATGGTTCTAATGTATTTCATGAGAAGCTTAATCCATTTAATAATGAATTTGAAGAATTAAAAGAATTATCAGAAGAAGATTATATATTTTATAACGATTTTACAAAAATTGATATGAAATTGTTAAACGAAAGATTTTCAATCTATGAAGATATATTTGTAAATTGTAACAAAAATAAAATAGAAACGCCTTTTGGAGAAAGATATTCCAGATATAATGGTATTTGGGTTCAAAGAGACAAAAAATTTCCTTTGGATATGATAGTTGCTGATAATAAAATAGTAGGAATTAATTGCTCTGCTAGAGAATGGTGTACTTGCCTAGTAGAGGAAGGTTATGAATTAAACACTTCACTTAAGATATGGAAAGAAAATTATGCAGATGAAAAAATATATCCAGTGGAATTCTTAGAAAAATTTATGGTAGAAATGCGAGATGGTGTAAAGCTTTCAACAAATGTTTTTTTACCTAAAGGATTAAATGAAAAATTACCTGTTATTTTAGTAAGAACACCTTATGGTAAAGAACTTTTTTTACAACATCATTTGAAATATGTTCAAAGAGGATATGCCCTTGTAATTCAAGATGTAAGAGGTAGAAATGAATCAGAAGGTAGATGGTTACCAATGTATTATGAAGCAGATGATGGGGATGATACAGCAAACTGGATTGCCAATCAATCTTGGTGTAACCAAAAAATAGGCATGATAGGTGGCTCTTATGGTGGTTATGTACAATGGGCTCTTGCATCTACAGGGAATCCTTATTTAAAATCTATGATAAGCATAGTAACAGCAGGAGGACCATTTACAGATATGCCTAGAAAAGGTGGAGCTTTTGTTTCAGGGATGTTAGCATGGGCATTTTCTGTATCACAAAGAAAATTCAAACCAGAATTAATGGCACGTGATGATTGGACTGAAGTTCTAAATATAAGACCTTTTGCAAATATTGCTCCAAAAGCTTTAGGTTACCCTGTTGAATTCTTAGACTACTGGTTAAATAGAGATTCTTATGATGAGTACTGGGAAAAAACTGACTGGTTTGCTAAGAAAAATAATATAAAAAAAGATATAGCTATTATGATTGTATCAGGTTGGTATGATGATAATGGTATGGGTACAACGGAAGCGTTAGATGTAACTAAAGACTTTCCAAAAGAAAACAAAAAAGTAATATTAGGACCTTGGATGCATAGTGGTAACTCTATAAGAGATCTACATGGCGTACCATTTGGAGACAATGCACTGCGTTATGATTTAGACTATAATTATTTAGCATGGTTTGATTGTCACCTAAAGGATGTAAAAAATAAAATAAATGAAGGAGCTGTAGTAGAATATTATACGGTTGGTACTAATGAATGGAAAACTTCTTCTAATTGGCCTTTGCCTAATACTAAATATACAGATATGTATTTAGATAGTTGCGGTAATGCAAATACTTCTTCTGGTGATGGGAAATTATCATTTCAAGCTGTGAAAGAAAATAAAAAGGATACCTATGTTTATGATCCTAAAAACCCAGCATTGCACCTTATAGATGTTTCTGAAAATGAAGTGTCTGTACCAGAAAATTATAAGGATGAAGAGAAAAGAAAAGATATTCTATGTTATACTTCGAAACCATTAGAAGAAGATTTGACTATAACTGGTGATATAATAGCTGAATTTTATGCTTCAAGTAGTGCTGTAGATACTGACTGGGTTGTACGGGTTCTTGATGTCGATGAAGAAGGTAATTCTATAAAATTAGTAGATGGGATTTTGACTGCAAAATATAGAAATGATTTTGCAAAATTAGAACTTATGGAACCTGGTGAAGTATATAAATTCATTATAAGAACTTCAAAAATATCTAATAATTTCAAAAAAGGACATAGAATAAGATTTACAATAACATCAAGTGCTAAAAATTATATATTCCCTCATAGCAATACTGAAGAAGCTTATGATAATGTTAAAATG
>NZ_DATHXO010000187.1:0-9035 GCF_035459645.1 Schnuerera sp. | reverse complement strand
TAGCGATAATACACATAATTCTAATACTCCTTTTTTGAATTGGATATTCATAAGCATTCCCTTCTAATTTTATTTAGCTATATTATATACTATGCTACCTTATAAAGCAAGGTACTGTTTAATAAAAATAGCTGCTATGATGCAGCTAAAAATTAAGTCCTTCTTTATGAACAGAGACATTTAATGCAATTCCTATACAGACTAAATTGATTAACTGGAAAGTCCCACCATAGCTTAAAAAAGGAAGAGGAATACCAGTTATAGGCATAAGACCTATGGTCATTCCAATATTTTCCCATATATGGACTAAAAACATGGCAGCAAATCCAGTAACCATTAAAGAACCAAAAGTATCTGTACTATTTTTAGCAATTTTTATAAGCCTTAGAAGTAGTATAAAATATAGAAGAATAAGAGTCAATCCCCCTATTAGACCAAGTTCTTCACCAACTACTGCGAAAATAAAGTCCGTTTGCTTTTCTGGAAGATAATTATATTGAGTTTGAGTTCCGTGGAATAATCCCCTTCCAAATACTTTTCCAGATCCTATTGCAATTCTTGATTGTATGGCTTGGTAACCTGTACCAGACGTATCTCTTTCAGGATCTAAAAAGTTAAATATCCTATCACGTTGATAACCTTCAAGAGAAAACCATAATATTGGAAGACTTATAATTCCTGCTAGGAATGCATAACCGATGTATTTCCAATCTAAACCTGCTGCAAAAAGCATGACTATAACGAAGAACACAAATACTATGGCAGTTCCTAAGTCTGGTTGTTTTGCTATTAATAAAATGGGTATACCTGACAAAAATATTATTTTTAGCAAGGTTGATGGTCTATTTATTTCATTTTTATTTTTATCAATAAATTTAGCTAAAAATATTATGATACCAACTTTTGAAATTTCCGCTGGTTGGAAAGTAAACCCGCCAATAGTTAACCAAGAATCTGCTCCCCATTGGTCGGCACCTGTTCCGAAAAATGCAACAGCTACTAATAGTAAAACTGATACTATATATATAGGAATATAAAATTTTCCTAAGAATTGATAATCTAATAAAATTAAAAAGATAATGGTCATAATACCTAAGATTGTTGAGATAGATTGTACTTTTACATAACGGTTAGTTTCAAATGTTAAAGTAGCTGATTTAATCATTACTATACCAAAAATACAAAGTAGGATAACAGTAATAAACAATATAAAATCAAAATTTTTAAAAGATTTTCTTTTTAAATTAAACATTAACAAAACTCCTTTTTTAGAACTAAAATAAATTATATCATATTTTATACGGAAGACATAGAAAATTTAAAATTATTGAATCTTTGTAAAGTTAAATATTGAACTATTTATAACTAAATATATAGGGTATAATTGATGATAACCATAGATTAAAATTTAAATAAACAGTTAATTTTTGTTATAATAACTACTGAATCAAATAAAAACATGAAAGTTATACATTCAAGAATGCCTCTCATAATAAAGGCTGATGATAAAGGATAGCAACAATTAAAACTGTTTTAAATATTTATTTAAAGTAATATAAAAAATTAAAGGTAATAAATGGTGAAGAAAGGATGATTTAATGTATATTGGATGTCATTTAACTATTGCTAAAGGTTATAAGAAGGCAGCAGAGTTGGCTTTAGAAGTAGGGGCCAATGTTTTTCAATTTTTTAGTAGGAATCCAAGAGGTTCTTCTTCAAAGGAATTGGATATGGATGATATAGAAGAAATGAAAAAAATTTTAGAAGAAAATAATTTTGGTCCCTTATTAGCTCATGCTCCATATATTATAAATTTAGCCTCTCATAAAAACAGAATACATGGAATGGCTAAAGGAATATTAAAAGAAGACTATGAAAGGTTAAACGAGATTTCCATACCATATTTTAATTTTCATCCAGGGAATCATGTAGGGAATGGGTCAGAATATGGGGTTCAGAGGATAATCGATGCCTTAAATGAAATAATAGAAGGAAATGAAACTACAATGCTTTTATTAGAAACCATGTCTGGTAAAGGTACAGAAATAGGTCGTAATTTTGAAGAGATTAAAGCTATAATAGATGGAGTAAAGTATAATGAATTAGTAGGAGTTTGCTTAGATACTTGTCATATTTACTCAGCGGGTTATAATATTGTAGAGGATTTAGATGGAGTATTGGAAGAATTCGATGATATTGTTGGATTAGAAAAGTTGAAAGCTATTCATTTAAACGATAGTATGATGGAATTTGATAGTAAAAAAGATAGACATGCTAAAATAGGGGAAGGGACTATAGGTTTAGAAGCTATTAAAAATATTATAAACCATTCTAGTATAAAAGATTTACCCTTTTATTTGGAAACTCCTAATGAATTAGGAGGATATAAAAAAGAGATAGAGTTATTGAGAGAACTAAGAGATTAGGAAAAAGTAATATTTCTTATTATCAAGCATTAATTTATTATGAAGGAGATATGATTATGAAGGAAGATAAACAAATGGTAGAGATTTGGGGAGATATAGTTGAAATTAAATCTTTGGTACTGTCTATAATTATTTCTGGTATTACAACTATGGGTGCTTATTTTTTAGCACCATCTAATAGCCAAATAAAACAGCTATTTTTTGGTTTGATTGGAGCAGTTTTAGGGTTTTCTATATCAGCTTTATCAGTTAAGCCAAAACGTATTATTATTCTAGAAGAAAATACAAAAGATGAATAAGGGGAACTATTAACTATGAATACAATACTTATTATTCAAATGATTTTAGCAGCTTTGAGTGCTGTATTAATATATACAATTATTGGTTTTGTTCCGGGGACAGATGAAACATCGGTACTTATGCCCATAACTTTAACGGTAGTATTAGCTGGTACACCCCCTATAATTGTGTTGACTTTTTTTATAGCAGCAATTGTTACGTTGAACTTAATCAATGCTATACCAACAGCTTTGGTAGGATTACCAGGTGGTGTAATGTCTAGCCCAATGTTGGAACATTCTTTGTATTTGAAAGAAAAGGGAATGTCAGCAATAGTTATCAAGAAGATGGCAGTAGGCTCTTTAATTGGGACAGTTATATCAATTCCTATTGCTTTATTCCTTGCAAATATTTTAGCTCCTTATGGAGAAAAAATAAAGATTTTTGCACCGCTATTGTTTTTCTTAGGAGCGATTTTTTTATCCTTAATTGGTAAAAACAAAATACTATCTTTGCTTAGCATCGTACCATTGGCATTATTGTTTATGGGATTAAGGCATTTGTACTGGGGAATAGGGATTGTACCAAGAGATGTAAATATTACAACATCTTTCTTCCTTGGTATTACAATCGGTCCTTTAATCGTTTCTTTATTTACACTTTTGAATAAAACCAAACGACAATTTATGGTAGTTGAAGATGTGAAAAGAATAGTAATACCAAGTGAGGCTAGAGGAAGTAAAACACTAAATCCCTTTAAAATACTAACGAAAGAAGAAATAAAAAATGCATCTATTTCAGCTTTAATTGTAAACTTTTTATTCGTACTTAGTCCTGTAGGATTGACTATTTTATTTGGAGAGGCAGTTGCAAACAGGATGAAAGATCCTACAAGTAAGGCGACAACAGCCATTACGACTATGAGTGCTTTAGGTCAAGCAACTTATCTTTCAGGGATAATCATTCCTTTAATGGCTATAGGTCTTCCTTTATCACCAACTGCCATTGGACCAGGAGGTGCGTTGTTTAATGCTCCCCCTATTTTTACAGTTGAAAACAATTTACACCATATATTAGATAAATGGGAATTTATTGTTGCCATATTAATTGGTGCAGTAATTGCAGTAACGATAACTTATTATATTACTAATAGATTTGCTGGCGTAATTTCAGCTTTTGTCCTAAGAAAAATACCTCATGAAGCGATTTTAGGTCTATTTATTTCATTTATTCTTTTATTAGCATATATGGATGCGGGGCTTATAAATATTTTTGGGGTATTACTAATAGGTATTACTTGTGGAACGTTGAATAAATTAGGGGTTAGTTATGGAATACAGTTTATGACTTTATATGCAGCCCCTTGGATAGTAGAAAAGATTATTTTATTATAATACTAATGAAGAAGGAGTACAGTATGGAAAACAAAACTACAATAGGAACTGCTATAGGTAAAATAATTTTGATTGGTGAACATGCTGTTGTATATGGACATCCAGCATTGGCTATACCTTTTCCAGAAACAAAAATAAAAACCATTATTAATAGAAAAAAAGGCCATGTAACATTAGATTGTTATTTTTATAAAGGCTTGTTATCTAACGTACCAGAAAGGTTATTAGGTCTAACTACTATTATCAAGGAGATAGTAAATAGTTTTAGCGAGAAACTGGAAGATATTAGTATAAAAATCGAAAGTTCTATTCCACCAGAACGAGGAATGGGCTCTAGTGCTGCAGTAGCCGTTGCAACAGTTCGGGCTTTATATGACTTTTATGAACGACCATTAACCAGAGAAGATTTATTCAAATGGTCAAATATATCTGAAAAAATAGTCCATGGAAATCCAAGTGGTATAGATGCGGCAATTATTATAGGAGAAACTCCACTTTACTATATAAAAGGGAAGCCTTTTATTCCATTTCCTTTTAAATTAGATGCATATTTAATAGTTGCAGATACTGGAGAGCTTGGTCAAACCCAAGCTGCTGTTGCTAGCGTTAAAAAATTAATAGAATTTAATCCTAAAGAAGGAGAAAATATAATAAAACAACTAGGTATTTTAACTGATAATGCAAAAACTTCAATTAAAATAAATGATATAGTATCTCTTGGTAAAACTATGAGTAAAGCCCATACTCTATTGGATAAATTAGATGTCAGTAATGAAACACTAAATTATTTAGTTTCTGTAGCAATAGACAATGGGGCTTTAGGTGCTAAATTAACTGGTGGTGGTCGTGGTGGATGTATGATTGCTTTGGCTGAGACTCAATATCAAGCAAATTTTATCTCTAATAAATTATTATATAGCGGAGCTAAAAATACCTGGATATATAATATGGGAGTTGATTTGGCGTGAAAGTTAAGGGAAAAGCAAGAGCTCATGCAAATATTGCTCTAATCAAATATTGGGGAAAGAGAAATGATGAGTTGATTTTACCAATGAATAGTAGTCTTTCCTTAACTTTGGATTGTTTTTATACAGAAACAGAGGTAAATTTTAATGATGAAATTGAAAAGGATTATTTTTATTTGAACGACAATATCCAAGATGAAGCTGCCACCAAAAAAATAAGTGATTTTTTAGATTTGTTCCGTAATTCTGCAGGAGTTAAGTCGTCAGCAGTGGTCAAAAGCACTAATTATGTACCTACTGCTGCTGGACTAGCTTCATCTGCTTCAGGATTTGCTGCATTAGCAGCAGCTGCAAATGTAGCTAGTGGATTGAACTTAGATAGTAAGGAGTTGTCAATATATGCAAGACAAGGTTCTGGTAGTGCAACAAGGAGTATTTATGGTGGTTTTGTAGAATGGAGAAAAGGAATATCTGAGAAAGATTCCCATGCTATTCCTATAGATGACGCTAAATGGGATATTGGAATGGTTGTTGTAATAGTAAATGCAAAAGAAAAATTAATTTCTAGTCGTGAAGGGATGAAACTGACAATGGAAACTTCACCTTTTTATACTAGTTGGGTGGAAAGCGCAGAAGAAGACTTAAAGCAGATTAAAATTGCAATTAATAAACGAGATTTTGAACAAATAGGGTTAATTGCTGAAAGGAATAGCCTAAAAATGCATGCTACCATGCTAGGGGCAAATCCACCACTATCCTACTGGCAACCAGATAGTGTTACAGTAATGAAAATAGTACGTGAATTAAGAGAAGAAGGTATTCTCTGTTATTTTACTATGGATGCAGGACCTAATGTAAAAATACTTTGTAAGCTATCGGAAAGTCATATAATAAGAGAAAGATTAAGACAAATATTTGAAAGCAAACAAATAATTGTGACTGGACCAGGCCCAGGAGTTACTATTCTTTAGAAGGAGATGTACAAATATGATTAGAACTTATGCACCAGGTAAATTATTTATTGCTGGTGAATATGCGGTAGTTGAACCAGGTTATCCAGCAATTTTAGTAGCAGTTGATAGAGGAATTTTGGTTTTATTAGAAGAAACGTTAGAACGGGGGAGCATTAGTTCTTATGGTAATATATCCATATTCTGGTCAAGGGAAAATGATAAACTAATTTTAGATAAAACTGATGATCGTTTCTCTTATATAATATCTGCTATTAATACGGTTGAAACCTATGCCAAAGAGCAAGGTAAAGAATTAGACTATTATCATTTAAAGGTAGTCAGTCAATTAGAAACCAATGAAGGAAAAAAATATGGATTGGGTTCTAGTGCTGCTATTATTGTGGCTACAGTAAAGGCTTTATCTAAGTATTATGAACTTGGAGTATCAGATAATGAGCTGTTTAAACTATCTGCCTTAGCTAATTTAGCTATAAATAGCAATGGTTCCTGTGGCGACATTGCAGCCAGTGTTTACGGGGGCTGGATTGCTTACACTACCTTTGATAGAAATTGGGTATTAGAACAACTTAAAGATAGTACAATTACTCAATTATTAAACAAACCATGGCCAAGTCTTTCCATTGAACCCTTGACACCTCCAGAAAAATTAAAATTAGTGATTGGTTGGACAGGTACTCCAGCTAGTACTTCTAATTTGGTAGCTCAAGCTAATGATAAACGAGCTGAAAATAATATATTTTATGAAGAATTTCTGTATGAAAGTAAAAAATGTGTAAATGAAATGATTACTGCTTTTAAAGAAAATAATATTAAAGAAATACAAAAACAAATACAGGTCAATCGACAACTTCTAGTTAATATGGGTAATAAATTAGGTATCGTTATAGAAACACCTTTATTAACGAAATTATGTAATATAGCATTAAAATTCAACGGTTATGCCAAATCATCTGGTGCTGGTGGAGGAGATTGTGGTATCGCTGTTTTTCAAAATGATAAGTATTTGCTCCCATTGATAGATGAGTGGAAAAAAGCAGGAATAACTTATTTACCATTGGAGGTATATGATGGAGATAGAAGTTTTAAACCTAGATAGTAGAGAAATTTAATTTGCTTTAAAATGGTATCGGCAACAGAAATGAGAAAATTTATATTTTATTGTATATCTGTATATAAATGCGACGTAAACGTCGCAAATTGTGAATTTTAAATTGTGAATTGAAACCTTAAGAATTAAAAATAAGGTTATGCTTGTAATGTTATTTGCATTAATGGGTTGACATATAATCGGGTTGACACATAGGTCAACCCCTACGATGTGGAATATATCATGGTTGTGGGTAGGGATGGACCTGTGTGTCCATCCGGTTTCATACGACACATAATATATTTGGCATCTCAGTGGTTCTAGCATATATCATGGTTATGCGTAGGGGCATACCCATGTGTCTGGCCTCTAATGATACGACACGTCATATATAATTTGTGCTATTATTATAAAACCAAAATAGCTTCCTTCAATGTATGCCAGGCTAATACCGCACATTTTACCCTAGCAGGCATATTGGAAATATTTTGGAGGACAATGGCGTCTTCCAATATTTCTAATTCATCTTCATCAGTTACTTCTTTTTTTATCATTCCTATGAAAGTTTCTACTAGATTTAATGCTTCTTCTATGGTAATATCCTTTATTAAATCTATCATTATAGAAGTAGATGCCTGGGATATAGCACAGCCTACACCAGTAAAGGAAGCATCTTCTATTATATTTCCATTAAGTTTTAATTCTAAAGTAATATCATCTCCACAACTCGGATTATGACCTTTTTCTGTAATATCAGGATTTTGGAGATGTTTTTTATTATGCCCACTTCTATTATGTTCCATAATAAGCTGAGTATATATCGAATTAAGATCCATAGCCAAACCACTTCCTTACGTTTTTTATTCCTTCAATAAATTGATCTATATCTTCCTTTGTATTATATATATAAAAGCTAACTCTAGAAGTAGCAGGGATGCCTAAATACCTCATAAGGGGTTGGGCACAGTGATGGCCTGCTCTAATTGCTATTCCATAGGAGTCTAGTATAGTTGCTATATCATGAGGGTGGATGTTATCTATAGTGAAGGATATTATTCCACCTCTCATGTTTAAATCCTTAGGTCCTTGTATATTTATATAGGGAAGTCTTAGCATTTTATCTAGGGCATATTCTGTTAGTATTTTCTCATGTGCTTCAATTTTGTCTATTCCAACTTTTTCTAAATATTCAATAGCTGCCTTAAGGCCTACAGCCCCTTCTACATTTTGGGTTCCAGCTTCAAATTTGTAAGGTAGGGGAGCGAAGGTAGCTTCTTGTTCATAAACGTATTCTATCATATCTCCTCCCATCATAAAAGGAGGCATTTTTTCTAATAATTCTTTTTTCCCATATAATACACCAATTCCCATAGGACCAAGCATTTTATGAGCAGAAAAAACAAAAAAATCTGCATCGATTTTTTGAACATCTATTTTCATATGGGGAGTGCTTTGAGCTCCATCTACTACAACTACAGCTCCCATTTTATGGGCATAATTTATTATTTCTTCAATTGGATAGATAGTCCCTAGGGCGTTAGACATATGAGCTATACTTACTATTTTTGTTTTTGTTGTAATTTTATTTTTTATTTCATCTAAAGTAAGTCTACTTTCTTCATCTAAATACATATATTTTAATATTGCTTTTTTCTCTTTTGCTATTCTTTGCCATGGAAGTATATTGCTATGGTGTTCTGATATAGATAATACAATTTCATCTTCTTCATTGATAAATTTCTTTCCATAGGAATAGGCAATTAGATTTAATGACTCGGTAGTATTTCTTGTAAAGATGATTTCATTTATATATTTAGCATTTATAAATTTTTTAACCTTTTCCTTAGCTAAATCATAGGCTTCTGTTGCTGATATGCTTAGCTTATGTGCTCCCCTATGAGGATTACCAT
>NZ_DATHXO010000186.1:0-1998 GCF_035459645.1 Schnuerera sp. | reverse complement strand
ATATGTTAGGATTAGGTGAAGATGAAATAGCAATGCATGAGGACATAGGTAGAAAAATAAATCCAGATAAAATTGATTATTTATTTACCATTGGGCCCTTTGGCGAATATATAGCTAAAACTGCTAAGAACAGTTTTGAAAAAGATAGGATAATATCCTGTGCAAATAAACCTCAACTAATTGAAAAGTTAAAAAAAGTTATAAAACCTAAGTCCATAATATTAGTAAAAGCTTCTAGACCTTTAGAATTAGAGGAAGTAGTGGATAAATTAAAAGTAGAGGTTATTTTGCCTAAAGATGAAGTCATATAAAAATGTGAAGGCAAATCCTTCACATTTTTTTTAAGTTATTTTTTATTATTGTAATCCTTATATCTTCATAACTTATATCCTCTGGCAACATTTCTTTAATAGGTTTTAATCTTTCTAAACCTACTTGGTCTATAGCTTTTAATATCTTTTCTTCCTTGGAGGAATCCTTTATAAACCTAGACCAATCAACTATCTTCCCATCATTATTACATTTCTCTAAATGCTTAATTATAGTGTTTATAGTAAATTCGCTTTTGTTAGCAATCTCTGCTAAGGATAAGCCTTCTAAATAGCAATCATAAGTTAATTGGTATCTATCTTCACTACTTGTCCCTGTTTCACTGAAAGTTTCCACTACTTCTATACTAGAAGTATCTATCCCTTTTTCTTTAGAGTAATTCCTTATTGTTTCAATAAAATTTTCCCCATAACTTTCATATTTCTTCAATCCCACTCCCTTTATATCCATAATAGATTCTTTATTCTGAGGAAAATATGTTGCCATCTCTTTTAAGGTAGAATCATGAAATATCATAAAAGGTGCTAATCCTTTTTCTTGAGCTATTTCATATCTTAATTCTCTTAACCTTTCAAACAAATCTCTGTCATAATTTTTATCAATATGTCGTAAACTTTTTTTCTTAATCTTAATGGAATCTTTTGGTTCTAATAGATCTTTTTTATGGTATACTTTTACTTCTCCTTTAAGTACAGGAAGTGAAGCAGAAGTCAATTTTAATACCGGGTACTTATCTGCTGTCATATGAATATAATCCATAGATATTAAAGTCATAGTTATTTCTTTTAAAACATCTTCCTTGTATTCTTTCATAATTCCATAAGTAGAAACCTTATCCAATCCTAATTCCAAAATCCTTTTATTTTTAGAACCTCTTAACACCTGGACAACTACAGTTACTCCGAATCTCTCTTTTACTCTATATATACAAGACAGTATTTTTTGAGCTTCCAATGTAATGTCCACCATTTCTGATTGACTCAGACAATTACCACAATAATTACATTTTTCTTTTTCTACATTTTCCCCAAAATAAGTTAATATACTATTTCTTAAACAGTTATTAGTATGGCAATAATCTACTAAATATTGAAGATTTTCATAAAGCATAGTCTCTCTTTTTGGTGAAAAGGTGCTGTTTTGTATCAAAAGTTTCTGCTTTATAATATCTGACGGTGAATATAAAAGTATACAATCACTAGCCTCTCCATCTCTACCAGCCCTACCTGCTTCTTGATAATAAGCTTCCATATTTTTAGGCATATTATAATGAATTACAAATCTAATATCTGGTTTATCTATTCCTAATCCAAAAGCATTAGTAGCAACTATTACTTTAACTTTATTATATATGAACTTATCCTGATTTTTCTGTCTAGTATTAGAATCCATACCACCATGATAACTTACAGCAGATATTCCTTGTTCTATTAGTTTCCCCGTCAAGGATTCTACAGTTTTTCTAGTAGCACAATAGATTATACCTGACTCCTCTTGAAAATTATCTGACAAATAATCTATTAAATATTTGAATTTGTTTCTAACCTTTTTTACCTGATAAAAAAGATTAGGCCTATCAAAACCTATTACAGATATTATAGGATCTTTCAATCCTAGTAAAGTTTTAATCTCCTCAACTATCTCCTTTGTAGCAGTAGCAGTATAGGC
>NZ_DATHXO010000185.1:0-2971 GCF_035459645.1 Schnuerera sp. | reverse complement strand
AGCTATTAGTCTATTAGTTGTTTTTGTATTAGTTCTTTCTATTTTTAGTATTGCTTATGCTGAGGAGAAAAAAACAACAGAGTATACAGAAGCTGAAAATTATTCACATAATAAGTCAGCGTTAGTATTCTTGACGGATTTTGGCCTTAAAGATGGTGCGGTATCGGCTATGAAGGGAGTTGCTTTTGGGGTAGATCCAGATATTAGAATGTTTGATTTGACTCATGAAATCCCCAGTTATGATATATGGGAAGGAGCCTACAGATTTAAGCAGACAGCTGAATATTGGCCAGAGGGGACTGTGTTTGTTGGTGTAGTAGATCCAGGAGTAGGAACCGATAGAGATTCCATTGTACTTAAAACTAAAGAAGGTTATTATTTTGTAGGTCCTGACAATGGACTATTTGGCTTAGTTGCAGAAGATATGGGAGTAGAAGAAGTAAGAAAGATTGATGGTGATAATCATAGATTAAAAGGCTCGGAAAAATCGTATACTTTCCATGGAAGAGATATCTTTGCTTATGTAGGAGCAAGGCTTGCATCGGGACAAATTAAATTTGAAGATGTAGGACCAAAGCTTAAAGATGATGTAGTTACCATATCTTACCAAAAACCAATTGTTGAAGATAATACAGTAATGGGGAATATCCCAGTATTAGATGTTCAATACGGGAATATATGGTCAAATATACCAGATGAATTGTTTGAAGAATTAGGCCCAAAGTTTGGGGATGAGTTTATGGTAGAAATACTTAAAGGAGATATGGTAGTATACAAGGCAAAGATACCTTATGTAAATAGTTTTGGGGATGTAGAAGAAGGTAAACCTTTAATTTATTATAATAGTTTATTAAATGTATCTATAGCTTTAAATATGGATAGTTTTGCAGAAACCTATGAAATAAGTTCCGGAGCGGAGTGGACTATAAAGTTGAGTAAGGTACAAAAATAAAAATAAGTTAGCAAAAACAGAACTTCTATAAAGGGAAGTTCTGTTTTAAAATTATGAAAATCAATGAATAAATCTAAAGATAGTTTAAGACAAATAATTGTTGAAAATAGAGCTTTAACCAGTAGGGCAAAGATGTTAAAACTGATATATAGGTATAGATATTTATGTTATAATAGTATAAATAGCATAATATTAGAAAGGTGGGGAATTTAATGAAAAAAAGTTTTAGAATTGTTTCTTGGTTTCTTGTGTTTGTCCTAAGTTTTTCTTTAGGCGCAGTAGCATTTGCAGAGGGGGTTTTGCCTTCTGATGTAAAAGAAGACAAATGGTATACTGATGCAGTGGAACACGTTTTTACGAATAAATTAATGGAAAACGTATCCGAGAACAAATTCCATCCAAATGGTGAGCTTAGTCGTGCCACACTATATAAGTCCTTTTATAATAGTGAAAAAGGCTCTGGTACATTAGAAGAAGCACTAAATTGGTGCAAAGAAGTGGGCATTTATGATGGTGAAGAATTCAATGGACAAGAGTTTGTTAGCCGTCTGGAAATGTTCAAAGCTTTATATAACTATATGAAATATAAAGATATATCTACTTTAGGAGGAAGTCTTGAATATTATAGCGATACAGAGAAATTATCTGAAACAGCTATACCTGTTATGGAATATCTATTAGGGACAGGCATCGTTAAAGGTAAAGATGGTGGTTTAATCGATGCTGATAGCATAGCCAAGCGTTCGGAATTAGCTAGGATTCATTATGATTTGCCTAAATTACTTACCTCTAGTACTTCAGGTGTTGTAACAGTTGTAGATAAATATGGCAATATTACTTTAGATTTGCGAGTTCAAAATTTATTGAATGCAGGATTTGAATTTGGAGATAACTTAATAGTAAAAATAGGTAAAGATGAAATAGAGGCACCTTTTGTTACTGCTTATAGCGATGTAGATAATGGTAGTGAATTAGTACGTGGGCCAAATGGTACAGGTTTAAGAAATATTATAATAGCTATTAATATGGGAAATTTTGCTGAAACATATAAGGCAAAAGAAGGAGAACAAGTTGATTTTGAGTTAAAAGAAAAAGGCGGTTATCTTACTGAATGGGAAATTCGTCAATTAGATCGTAGTAATAATCGAGAAGATTATGATTCCGATGTTATATTTGCAAATTTCCGTAATGTAACTACTGGCAATATTGGTCGTGAAGTTTACTATAGAAGCAGTAGCCCAGTCAATAATGATTTAGGTCGTGCAGCATATGCAGATGCTCTAGCTAAGGAAGCAGGTATAAAGACCATAATAAACCTTGCTGACAATGAAGAAGAATTAGAAGGCTATTTTGAGAAAGAGGATTTCAACTCACCATATTATAAGGGTTTATATGAAGAAGGTAATGTTATTTTATTAGATATGGGAGTCGATTTTGAATCCGATGATTTTAAGCAAAAACTTAAAACTGGTTTAGAATTTATGGTCGAAAATGATAGACCTTATCTTGTACATTGTAATGAAGGTAAGGACAGAGCAGGTTTTGTAGCTGGACTATTAGAAGCACTTATGGGTTCTACTGTAGATGAAATTAAGGAAGACTATATGATTACCTATATGAATTATTTTGGCGTAGAGTATGGTTCTGAACAGTATGAGAAGATAGCAGAAAGTAATATATTAGAGTCTCTAAGAAAAATTGCTGGATTAGAGAAAGGTACAGAACTTACCGATGTGGATTTAGAAGAAGCTGCAGAAGAGTATTTACAAGGTATAGGTCTAACAGGAGAACAGATAAAGACTCTTAAGAAAAAGTTAGCAATGGATTTAGTAGCTCTATATTTTCCAGAGGCAGCATAATATATAATGGGACAGCAGGTGGGACAGCAGGGACGGTTCTCGCTGTCCCATAGTTTTGGAAATAAATTCACAATATATAGAAAAGAAATTATTACAATGATATAATATTCTTAAGGAGAACAAAAAGTTGGTGAGAAAATGGAAAATAGAATAACAAATA
>NZ_DATHXO010000184.1:0-3066 GCF_035459645.1 Schnuerera sp. | reverse complement strand
AATTCATTTAAAGTGGCTATTGTTCAACAATTCTCAACATATTTATGCTTTATTTTTTCATTCTACTATTTTTACACAAATGCCAATATTATGTTAACCTTCCATCTATTGAGTGTTTCTTTAATAAAGGTTTAGTGTTATACTTTTAAAAAATAAAAGAAAGGAGGTCAGATTGAATTTAAACTTTAAGGAGGAAATAAAATGAAAAAAAATGGTAAAAAAATATTGATTTCGTTAGCTGCAACTATGCTTTTATCAACATCTGTAGGTCAGGCTGCAAATATTAACTATAAGAACAACACCTATTATAGCCCTTATAGTCAATATAATAGGAGAGGGTATGTCATTACCTATAATAACTACTCTAATAATTATTTACAAAATAGATACAACAATATAATTATTAGATTAACACCTGGATACACAGATAATAATTTGGACAAGCCTTCTAATCCTGAAACACCTGTAGAAAATGAACAACCTACTAATATTGATAAAAGTAAAGAAAACAGTACAACTCCTGACAGCAATAACAATAGTAATCCTGAGACAAAACCAAGTAAACCAATTCCAGATACCAAGGAAGACACTAATATATCAATAGAAAAGGAAGTGGTTAAACTTGTGAACATAGAAAGGCAAAAAGCTGGACTGGCTCCTTTTACTTATAGTGAAGAATTATCTAAGGTAGCTCGAATAAAATCTCAAGATATGGCAAATAAAAATTATTTTAGTCATAACTCTCCTACTTATGGAAGTCCATTTGATATGATGAAAAGTTTTGGCATTAAATATAGAACTGCTGGTGAAAATATAGCTAAAGGCTATTTTAGTGCTGAATCCGTAGTCAAAGGTTGGATGAATTCTTCAGGTCATAGAGCAAATATTCTTAATCCAAACTTTGGAACCATTGGGGTTGGCTATGTTAAGGCTAATGCCACTACTTATTGGACTCAAATGTTTACAGATTAATCCTTGACTTTAATTAAATATCAGTATAGAATAAATAGTTAGAATTCTAATTGTTAGAATTCTAACTATTTTTTTGAGGTGATTCTCATCATGAAAAATCCTATTACAGAAACCAGACATGGATTGATTAAATTCATGTCCCTATTTCATAGGTTGTTTAGTTCATCTATCAAAAAAGATATGGATGATGAATACAAATGCACTAAAAATCAAATAAAAGCCTTAATGATTATTGCTAAATCAGAAAGAATTACTCCCACAGTATTAGGGAAATGTATGGATATGGAGAAAGGAAGCATAACTACTTTAATCGATTCCATGGCAGATATGAATCTAGTATATAGAGAAGATAATCCAGAGGATAAAAGAAAAATTTTTATTAAATTATCTAAAGAAGGCAAAAATTATTATATAAAACAGGAAGAAAGATTTAATAAACGGATAGAAGAGCTTTTTAGCTCCCTTTCTGAAGAAAAAATAATTAAATTCAATAATAGTCTAGAAACTATCGTAGAAATATTGGAAGAAGTGAGGGATAATTAATGAATAAAACAAATGATAAATCAAAGTTTTTAGGTGAAGAAGAAATTGGTAAACTTCTATTAAAGTTTTCAATACCTGCTATTGTAGGTATGTTGGTTAATGCACTCTATAATATAATAGACCGAATATTTATTGGTAAAGGTATAGGAAGTATAGGAATTGGAGCTATATTCGTTAGTTCACCAGTTGCTTTAATTCTTATGGCTTTTGGCATGTTGGTAGGCTTTGGCGGAAATTCACTTTCCTCCATAAGATTAGGCGAGAATAAAAAAGAAGAAGCTGAATTAATCCTTGGAAATGCTTTTATATTACTATTGATTATTTCAATAGGTTTAAGCATTTCAGGGCTAATTTTTATAGAACCTTTGCTTAAATTATTTGGTGCAAGTGATACTATATTACCTTATGCTGTAGATTATATGTCCATAATCCTCATAGGTGCTCCTTTACAAGCAGTAGGATTTGGTATAAATGCCTTTATTAGAGGTGAAGGTAATCCAAGAATTGCAATGATAACCATGTTAATAGGAGCAATACTTAATATAATATTAGATTATATTTTCATATTTATATTTAATATGGGAATAAAAGGCGCAGCTCTAGCCACTATTATTTCTCAAGGTATATCAGCTATTTGGGTTCTCAGCTACTTTTTGGGTAGTAAAAGTATGTTAAAATTGAAAAAGGAAAATATGATACTAAGAATACGTATAATAAAAAATATTTTCTCTATTGGATTTGCTCCTTTTAGTATGCAATTAGCTGCAAGTATGGTGACCGCTATATTAAATAATAGCTTAAATACTTACGGTGGAGATATAGCCGTTTCAAGCATGGGAGTAATCCATAGTATAACCATGTTAATACTTATGCCAATTTTCGGTATAAATCAAGGTGCTCAACCTATTATTGGCTTCAACTATGGTGCAAAACAATATGGTAGAGTTAAAGAGGCTTTTAAAAAAGCAGTAATAGCTGCAACATCTATAGCTATTTTCGGATTCTTAACAACCCAAATTATACCACATAAATTATTTAGCATATTTTTAGAAAAAGGTTCAGAAATGGATACTATTGCAAATGTTGGCATCAAAGGTTTGAGAATATATTTAGCTATGTTACCTATTATAGGCTTTCAAATAGTTAGTTCTAATTATTTTCAAGCAACTGGTAAACCTAAGCATGCTGCCTTTTTAGGACTATCTAGACAAGTTCTAATATTAATACCCGCATTGTTGATTTTACCTAAATTTTTCGGTCTGACAGGAGTCTGGTTAGCAGGTCCAGTAGCAGATTTGACTGCTTCAGTTATAACTAGTTTCTTTATAATCAGGGATTTAAAAAAATTGGAAAATGGTATTAAGATTAATAATAGAATAATTGAAGAACAATAAGATAAATAAGTTCTCTTAATGGCTAAAAGCCAAAAGAGAACTTATTTTATTAAATCTATAAAATGTTTAGTCATCTTCGCTGTATATCCCCATATTGCATAATCATTATAATTGTAAAAATAGACCGAATGTTTATCAAATCTCCAATTATGGCGAA
>NZ_DATHXO010000183.1:0-1975 GCF_035459645.1 Schnuerera sp. | reverse complement strand
TGGAGGAATTATATTTATTCATCCTCTACGCGTTACGGTGTCTCATAGCCTTTCGCAATCTATGAGATTACCTCGGTATTAGCTTGTTTAATATACTGATTAACATGAATTTGTGGGTTTATGTTTCTCGCCTTTAACTCTTTTCTCAATGTATTTCTGCTAATATTTAAAGTTTTTGAAATCTCATTTTGGGAATGTCCTTGCAAATATAAATTAATGGCTGTTTCAATTTTCTCATCCTGTAAAACAGAAGTTCTATTTTTTAATTCTTCTCTCACATCGGGCATAATGTGCGAATATGACTTATTATGCATAATATTATAAACTACATCGCTACTTACTTGATATTTATTGGCTATATCTTTTACTGCCATATTGGCTAATAAGTCCATAATTATTTTTTTAGCAACACTATCACTTATTAAAGCATTGGGATTTTTTTCACCACAGTGTATTTTTGTTTTCTTCTTGGTGGCACTTATCTTAATAATATGTTCTTGCGATAATTTCCGTCCTTTATGAGCAAGACCGATTTTCTTTTTATGTTCGTCGGTAAATTTCCTACCTTTACCCGCCTCGCTCATTTTTAACCTTACTTCCTTTGTAAAATTTCTATATCTCTGACCACCATACATCATATTATAACCTTTGTCATGGTTACAAGCGTCTAATTCCTTAATGTAATATCTTTCTAATTTATCAAGTTCTTCAATATTGCATTTTTTAATCAACTCTATCTTAAAAGAATCTTCTCCATGCTTATCAAAGGCTCTTTGTAGATGTTCGTTATGATGGTTCCCATTTTTCAAACTGCTTAAATGTCTTTTCTTTCTTTTATTGTAGTTTACTGTTTGCCCTATATACACTTTTCCATCTATTAAATTTGTTATTTTATAAATACCCACAATCTTCATTACATTCACCTCACAATATTATTATATCATTAATATATTGCTTGGTCAATGTTTGTTTCTATATATTAAATTTAGCCTTCACCGATTTTACCCGATTTAAAGTCGCCACCATTCTAGCGACTGCATATATTTCAGGACCACCTTCATTATCCCCAACTAAACCATATAGGCCCATGATTGAATCCAATAAAGACTTACCATTCTTTTTCCCTACTATCAGCACTACTCTTTGATGTTTTCTATTGCCTTCTATATCTATAAAGCCATATACACTAGCAAGATAGGCTTTTTCCCAAAGTTCTAACACTACCTTCTTGCCTGCCAATTTACCCTTAGAGTGGCAACAGAAGTTCTCGGCAAATTCTATTACATGATTAGCTCTTTCTGGTGAATAAAACCATTCCTTGTAACCATCATCTTTAATCCATCTAACTATTTCCTCATACTGTTGATATACTTTTTTAGGTACTAATGTTTTACCTGTTTGTATTTGTTCCCAATATTCCAATATAGGGTTATAATCTTTGGGATATCTTCTTAATCCTTTTTTAGTTATAGTCGGTTTTGTTTTACCGAATATAATGTCTGGGTCAGTTCTTGGATACTTAGTCGGCTCTAGAATTAATGAAGTCTGCGAAACCGTCATCTTCTTCCACCACCTCTGTTTCTTTAGGTAGTAGGTCCGTTAACTGTTTAATTATAGACATATGATTTTTTATCATAGTGTTATATATTTCTACTTCAGGTGATTTTTTAGTTCCCCATTGATTGGCTCCATTCTGGTATTCTGATATGACGCCTTCTCTATTTATAGTTTCTTGTAAATCTTCTAAGGTTACAACCATAAAGGCAGCATTTTCTATAAGGGATTGAGTTGCTTTTTTTACATCGGGATCCATATCTTTATATATTCTTTTAAGTCGTCTCATTTCTTTTTTAATTCTTTCATCTTTAGTTAATTCTTTCTTAGTTTTTTTATTTGCCACTAAAAATCACCTTCTTTCTATTCCTTTTTTTATACCACACCCCCTTAGGTGGAGCTCTCGCGTTTCAAATGTAGG
>NZ_DATHXO010000182.1:0-8905 GCF_035459645.1 Schnuerera sp. | reverse complement strand
CCAACAATTTCAACAATTCTCATTATGAAATTATCTACCCAACCCCCTTTTAATCCAGCTATAGCCCCTAAAAAAGAGCCTATAACAAACATAACCGCTGTACAAAATATACCAATAAGTATAGAAATTCTTCCACCATAGCATGTCCTTGTAAAAATATCTCGTCCTAAATCATCTGTACCAAACCAATGTTCTGCACTAGGTTTCTGATCTTTTATCGAAGCATCAATATATTGATAATCTTTACCTGAAAGTGTCGGTCCTATAATTATAGTTATAACAATAACAGATAATAAAACTAATCCAAAAATAGCTAGTTTATTTTCTTTAAATCTCCTCCATACGTCCCCCCAATATGTAAGCGAAGGTTTCTCTAAATGTTCAGAAAGTTCTTCATTGATACCAATTCTTTCAAACATATCATCAGTTAATTTAATATTGCTTTTAACATTTTCCATATCATTACCTCCCTATCTCCTAAGATGTTTATTCCTTAAAAATTCTATTCTTTGGCTTTTGCAATTCTAATTCTTGGATCTACAACCCCATACATAATATCCACAACGATTAATGAAGCTACATATAACATAGCAAAAAATATGGTAAGTCCTAGTACCATAGTATAATCATTATCACTAACAGCTTTTACATAATAACGACCAAGCCCTGGTATCGAAAACATTCTTTCAACTATAAAAGACCCTCCAAATATACTTGCAACTGCAGGACCAATCATAGTAACTATAGGAATCATAGAGTTTCTCAGTACATGCTTTCTAATAACCCTTTTCTTTTTACACCCCTTTGCTTTTGCGGTCACAATATAATCTTCCCCTATTACAGAAAGAGTACTATTTCTCATATACTTTGTATAACTAGCGATACCTCCTATAGCATACGTTGTTACTGGTAAAATATAGTGTTTTAGCTCACCCCAACCAAATACAGGGACTAGTTTCCATTTAAATGCCAGAAAGTATTGAAGCAATGCCGCAAATACAAAAATGGGAATACAAATACCTAAAACTACACACACTCTTATCACATGATCGCTAACTTTTTCTCTATTAAATGCTGATATTAAACCTAGTACCATACCAATAGTAAACTGTAATGCTAATGCAATAATCCCAATTTTTGCTGAGATAGGTGCATTTTCTCTAATAACATCGTTAGCAGATTTTCCTGTATATACAATGGACTCTCCAAAATCTCCTGTGGTTATAAGATTTTTCATATAGATAAGATATCTTTCAAAAACTGGTTTATCTAGTCCATATTTTTGTCGTATTACCTCTTGTGCCCTTTCAGGCATTTGTTCCACTTTAGCAGCAATAGGATCTCCTGGTGCTCCTGCTAACAAAAAGAAAGTCAAAGTAATAATAACAAACAAGGTAATTAAAGCCAGTCCTATTCGTTTGAATATGAATTTTATCATTATTTCACTCCTTCATATTATCTGTTTATTGTTTTATAAGAATAGATAATCTTTAAATATTTAATAAACAAGACATAATATTTTTCAATTATGCCTTGTTTATTTTTAATAACTATTTATAAAACGCCCCCTTGTTTAAATCACATCTATAATGTTATTCTATATATATTCTGTTATAATCTGTTGCAGCATGAGGACTTGTATAATATCCTTTTACATGTTTTGTTTTATATGTTGTTGATGTTCCAAGATAAGTGGGTGCAATTAGACCTTTGCCCACCAATAATTTCTCTGCTTCAAAAAATAGTTTTGCTCTTTCTTTATTATCAGGACTCATAGATGCTTTATTTAATAATTCTTTATATTTGGCTGCATCGGAATCTGTCCAACCAGATTTTTTACTATCAAAATAACCATTCTCAGGATGGTATATTTCTAACAATCCATTTGGATCATTATAATATGGTCCCCAACCAGCTGTACTAATGTCATAGTCTCCTTCTTCAACCTTATCCCACATAATATTCCATTCCATCATATCTATAATAATTTCAACACCTAGTTTTTCTCTCCATTCTTGTAATAACCATTCTGCTGACTTTTTAGAATATTCACTAGTACCTCTCGTTGCATATCTAATTTCCATTTTTGAAGGATCTGGATCAAAATTTTCTTCTTTCAATCCTTCTATTAGCAACTCTTTAGGATCTGGATACTCTTCTTGTAGTTTTTTTATAATTCTATGCTCTTCATCAATTAAGTTTATATATAAGTCATCACCGCAATTTATAGTTTCTGGAATTAATGAATATAGTGGTATAGATGCTCCATGATTTAAATCTTCATTATATTTCTCCCTATCAATAGCTAACGAAAAAGCTAATCTTATTTTTTCATTTTTCAAATATTTATTCGAACAATTAAATCCATAGAACTCTGGTGCATTTCCAACTATTTCAAGTTTCCGATACTTGTCCCCCAACTCTTCAATTTCTTTTTGCCAGTCTGGATCATTAGTTGAAGCAACGTCTGTTTGACCAGTCAATAATGCTTGAATTGAAGCTGCTGGTTCTTCAACAATATATCTATTGATTTTTTCTAGCTTAACATTTTCTACATCCCAATAATTTTCACTTTTAACAAAAATCATCTTTACGTTTGGTTCCCATTCTTCAATTTTAAATATTCCATTGGTTACAACTTTATCCTTAGAGCTACCATATTCTTCACCCCACTCTTCATATTTATCTTGCCTAATAGGCTTTGCCCTATCTAGCAGTTGAACAAAATAAGCACAAGGCTTAGTCAATGTAAATTCAACAGTCTTTTCATCAATTGCTTTTACCCCTATATCTTCTGCACGTTCACCTTCATCATAATGAGCTTCGGCAAAATTATGTATTATATCGTCAAATAACCAAGCATTTGTTGAACCTACCCCTGGTGTAGCCATCATTCTAAATGTGTAAACAAAATCATCAGCAACTATAGGAGTATTATCATTCCATATAGCATCTTCCCTAATGTGAAAAGTATATACTGTACCATCATCATTTACTTCCCATTTTTCTGCAACTCCTGGTTTAATTTGAGCAACTCCATATTCATCAGATACATAATTTATTAATCCTTCTAAAAATAATCTCTGTACATTATAATCAGGTTCAGTAGTATTAATTATTGGATTTAAACCTGTAGGTTCATCTAAAGTTGAAAAACTAAACACTTGCTCTTTTTGCATTCCTTCTATTTCTTCTCCATTTTCAACTCCTGCTGGTGTACCTTGTTCTTTTCCACACCCAGATAGTAATCCTATACATAGGATTAAAATCATTATTAATGCAATAAATCTTTTTTTCATTTTGCCACACCTTTCTTTCTTATTTAATAAGTTTTAGAATTGAAAAATATCTTATTAAAACAAATATTTATTTTAAATTTTGTATCTCCTATATCAATAGTTTAAGGGGGAGTATTTGATTAAACTAAATCAATAGGAGAAACAGTACAAACTTAATCTAAGAATATTGCTATTATTAATATTAAGAATAGCTATGTATTCTATCTATAATCTATTTGTTGCAATAAACTTGCCAATATTCAGACTTGTAAATATAGAGAAGTATCAAAAATTTAAAAAGAAGATGTACTAATTTTAGTACATCTTCGTCCTAATAATGAGATTTAGTCTCAAAAAATTTATTAAGTTTTACATTTTTCACATATTACAAATCGTATCTTTTAATCTTTCCATGGAGAGTCTGTTTAGGAACTTTTAATATTCTTGCTGCTTTTGCACAATTATTCTCTGCTTCTTCTAAAGCAATTCTAATAAGCTGTTTTTCATATTCCTCTACTGATTCCTTAAGGCTTAATTCATCTTGCTTTATTGGCTCATTAAATTCCTTTTTTAATCCACCCATACAAGGTAGATTGTAATTTTGCAAATCCTTCATAGTTATATATTCGCCTTCTACAAAGTTCATAGCTGATTCAATAGTGTTTTCCAATTCTCTTACATTTCCTAACCAGTCATTATTATAAAAATTAATTGCAACCTCTTTATCTAATCCTTTTACAGACATATGCATCTTTTTGTTACAAGATTGAATAAAATAATCCACTAAAATAGGTATATCCTCTCTTCGTTCTCTAAGAGGTGGAATATGCAAATATATTACATTCAATCTATAGTATAAATCCTCTCTAAGTTTCCCTTCTTCCAGTAATTTCTTAGGTTCAATATTAGAAGCTGCTATAATCCTTACATTCACTACTTTTGTAGTAGTATCCCCAAGCCTTCTTACCACTCCATCTTCTATTACTCTAAGTAATTTTGCTTGTAATTCTAAGCTCATAGAATTTAATTCATCTAAAAACAAAGTTCCTCCATCTGCTAATTCAAATAACCCTTGCTTGTCTTTGGCACCGGTAAAACCACCTTGTATAGTTCCAAACAGTATACTTTCTAAAAGATTTTCTGGTAATGCACCACAATTTTGTGCTATAAAGGGTTTATCTTTTCTATACGATAAATTATGAATAGATTGAACCACTAATTCTTTTCCAGTTCCAGTTTCTCCAAAAACAAATACTGGAGAATTACTAAATGCAACTTTACAAATTCTATCTTTCAATTTCTTCATAGGAGTACTATTACCAATTATATCTCTTAATGTATATTGGGTACCATTGGATAAAAATTTATTTTCATCTTGTCTTTTATTATATAATGTCTCCTGCAACATCAATACCTTTTCCGACAATTCCATTACTTGAGTGATGTCCTTAAATATTTCTATTGCACCATACATATTATTTCCATTAGTTATAGGTATTGTAGATGTTACTATAGTTACATTTCTACCTTGGCAATTTATGTATTGTTGTACATGCTCTATTATAGGTTTGCCAGTACTTATTACATCCCAAAAAGTGCTATTATCTTTACTTATATTAGGAAAAATATGAAATAAATTCTCCCCTACTGCTTTTTTCGAATCAAATCCTGTTATATTTGTAGATGGTTCGTTGAAATATAGTATATCTAGTTTTGAATCTACAACTATCACACCCTCATCTAGATGTTTTATCATCAGCTCTAGAATTCTTTTATAATCCACTACACACCACCTCGATATGATTCTTAAATCCTTTTAATAACTATTGCAGTCAACAGATTATTTGATATCTTTCAAATAATCTGACTTTATATAAGTATATATAATTCTTATATATTTGTCCACTCAGATAAGTATAATAATTAGTAAAATTATTATACTTAAAAACAAAATTAACTTTATAAATTCTCTGCCCAAAAAATAAGGCAAGAAAATTCCTGCCTTAGCATAGTATATCTAAAAGCTTTGATGTTCTGTTCTCGCTATAATTTCATTCTGTAATCCTTCGTTCAAGTCATTAAAATAATCACTATATCCAGCTACTCTTACAATTAAATCTTTATGCTCTTCAGGATTTAATTGTGCTTTTCTTAGTAAATCAGCCGACACAATATTAAACTGTATATGATGCCCTCCTAATCCAAAATAACTTCTAATTAAATACATTAGATTTTTTATGCCTATTTCATTTTTTATCAAATCAGGTGTAAATTTTTGATTTAATAAAGTTCCTCCTGTTTTTATATGATCCATTTTAGATGCTGATTTAACTACAGCTGTAGGTCCTAATCTATCTGTACCTTGAACCGGTGATATTCCTTCAGATTGAGGTTCGTAGGCCTTTCTACCATCGGGTGTAGCCCCTGTTACTAGGCCAAAGTAGACGTGACATGTTGTAGGCAGCATATTTATCCTATACTTTCCACCTTTAACACTTGGTCTACCATCTACAGCATTATAAAATATAGCAAAAAATTGTTTCATTATATCATCTGCGTAGTCATGATCATTTCCATACCTAGGAGTCTTGTTTAATAATAATTGCCTTATTCTTTCTTCTCCTTTGAAATTTTTTCTTACTACTTCTAATAATTTTTCCATTGCTAAATTCTTTTCATCAAATACGTGATACTTTATGGCAGATAAACTATCCGTCAAAGTACCTGTACCTACTCCTTGAATATACATACTATTATACCTTGCTCCACCTGCATTATAGTCTTTAGCATTCTTTATGCAATCGTCTGTAATCACTGAAAGAAATGGTGAAGGCATATATTTTTGATATAATCTTTCAATAATGTTGTTTCCTTTTATTTTAATATCAATAAAATGATTTACTTGTTTTTCATAAGCTTCCATTAACTGATCAAAACTTTCAAATTCTATTGGATTATCGGTTTTAATTCCAACAACCTTATTGGTTAATGGGTCTATCCCATTATTGAGTGTAATTTCTAAAATTTTTACCAAGTTTACATACCCAGTTAATATAAAAGCTTCTTTACCAAAAGCACCTGTTTCCACACAACCACTAGTGCCACCACATCTGGCATCTTCTAAGGATTTACCTACTCTTAGCATTTCTTCAATTATAGTTTCTGTATTAAATATTGAAGGTTGCCCCCAACCATCTTTAATCACTTCCACTGCTACCCTTAAAAATTTATCTGAGTTCTTCTTACTCAATTGAATACTAGTACTTGGTTGTACTAATTTCATTTCTTTAATTACTTCTAATATTAAATAACTAACTTCATTTACCCCATCAGTACCATCTGTTTTTACTCCACCAACAGAAATATGTGCAAAATCTGTATAAGTTCCACTTTCTTGCAAAGTTACTCCTACTTTTGGAGGAGCTGGTTGGTTATTAAACTTTATCCATAAAAGTTGTAAATATTCTTTTGCTTCTTCTCTAGTCAAACTCCCATCTTCTATATCTTGTTTATAGAATGGGTATAAATGTTGATCTAATCTTCCAGGACTAAAGGCATCCCAAGTGTTTAATTCTGTAATTACAGATAAATGAACAAACCAATACATTTGTAAGGCTTCCCTAAAATTTCTAGGTTTATTTGCAGGTACATGGTTACATACCTCTGCAATTTCAAGCAACTCTTTTTCTCTAATAGGGTCCTTTTCTAATTTAGCTAGTCTTTCAGCTTCTTCTCCATACCTCTTCCCAAAAGTAATTATGGCATCGCAAGTAATAACCATGGCTTTAAGTTGTTCTTGTTTATCATAAGCATCTAAATCATTAATAAAATCAAGTTTTTCTATTTCTTCCCCTATTTCTCTTTTAAATTCCAAAAATCCTTTGTTGAAAATTTTATTATCTCCAGCAGTATGACCAGGTGCTCTTTGCTCCATAAATTCGGTAAATATTCCTGCATTATAACAATCTTTCCATTCTTCTGACATCTGATTAAACAGTAAATCCCTCATAGATTTTTCTTGCCAATAAGGTATTATCTCCTCTTTTTGAACTTTTCTTGCCTCATCATCTACCCTAAAAAATACCTTTTCTCTAGCATCTATTGTATTAAAATCCTCTATAGTATGGCAACACAATTCAGGATATGTTGTTGTAGCTTTAGGTTCTGGTCCCCTTTCTCCTACTATCAACTCTCCATCATTTATACATATGGTTTTCTTTTCACATAATTCTTTAAAAGTTAAAGCACGAAGTACTGGTATGGAAACCTTTCCTTGATATTTTTTATAAGCTTCAGTTACAATCTGAGCCCTTTCTAAAGAAATTCTTGGAACAGCTTCCAAGCTCTCTTTCCTCAACTTTCTAACTCTTTCATTCATAAAAATATTCCTCCTTTCATGTTACTCATCTGATATGCTTTCTTAGAACATAGGCTTAACCGCCTATTTGCACCTTTTTCCTAGTGCTTTCCATTATTTTAAGAGCAAAATCCATTTCATCTTCATTAGGTTCTTCTACATCTAACATCTTGTATTTAATACCTAATCTATTATACTTTTCTTCTCCAATCTTATGATAAGGTAGTAAATCTATCCTTCCAATATTAGGTAAAGTCTTAATAAAGTCTCTGAATGCTTTCAAACTCTTTTCTTGATTATTTATACCTGGTATTATAGGTATTCTAATGATAATATCTTTATTTAAATCATGTAAGTATTTTAAATTCTCTAATATTAGTTTGTTATCTACACCAGTATATTTTTCATGTTTAATCCCATCCATATGTTTCAAATCGTATAAGAACAAATCTACATATTTGCTTATCTGTTCTAAATTTTTTCTAGTTGTAAAGCCGCTAGTATCTACTGTAGTATGGATATTATTGTCTTTCATCTCTTTTAATAATTCGGTCAAAAAGTCTACTTGAAACAAAGGCTCCCCTCCTGAAAAAGTAACCCCGCCACCAGATTCTTCAAAAAAATGCCTATCTTTTAATACTTCATTGGCTACTTCTTCAACAGTCATGGTTTTCCCAGTCATCTGTCTAGCCTCTGAATAGCATACCAAAGTACAATCCCCACAATTTGTGCATTTACTCTTGTCTGTAACTACAATACCATTTACTTCTCTAATAGCCCCTTGGGTACAAGCATCTATACAAGCCATACAACCAATACACCTATTTGGAAATATCATTAATCTTTCCTTAATACTTTGACTTTCTGGATTATGACACCACCAACATCTTAATGGGCAACCCATCATAAATACTGTATTTCTGATTCCTGGACCATCATGTATAGAATATTTCTGTATATTGAATATTTTACCTTCTATAATTATCACCCCTATACTCCAAATGTTTTCTTATAATATATTACATACAAGTTTTATGCCAAAATATCATTATATCTTAACCCATCTGAAAAAGTCATCTTTGGAAAAAACAATTAAGCTTAAGTACCAATCTTGATACTATAAGCTTAATTGTTTTAGTAAAAGTACTACTTTTAGGATTTAGCCCCCTGCCATCAGATGTAAACATTGAACCTGATCGCCCTTTTTAATTATAGTTTTAGTATAATCTTCCTTCTCTATTACTTCTCCATTAATCCTAACGATAATCCT
>NZ_DATHXO010000181.1:0-2511 GCF_035459645.1 Schnuerera sp. | reverse complement strand
ATTAATGGGGGAGTAAAGACGAATATTACTCCAGAAGAAGCAGAGGCTTCAATAGATATAAGGACTATCCCTGGATTTGACCATGATGAAATTTTAAAGATGGCTTCTAGTATTGCTAAAAATATGGAAGAGGAAAATCTTGGGTTATCTATAGGAATACAGGTAGAAAATAATAGACCACCATTGACTATGGATGAAGAAAATAGTTTTATAAAAGATATCGTTAAAATATATGAAAAACTATCTTATCCAGTAGAATTTAAGGGAATAAACTTTTATACCGATGCATCACAACTTATACCGTTCCACAATATACCTTTTGTAATTCTAGGGCCTGGTGAAGAAAATATGTGTCATCAAAGGAATGAAAGAATAAAAATTGAATCCATTGAGAGAATGACAAAATTTTATACTTCTTATATAACTAATTCTTAGAAGGGAAGGATGAGGATGGAAGATATGAATACCAAAGATAGAAAATATAATACTGGTTCGGTAACAGGACTTATAATATCAATTGGAATAGGTTTTCTAATATTTTTTGTATTAAGCAATATAAATATAGTTAGCAATTGGCTAGACTATAATACTATAGTTGCGAATGCAGGCCATAATCCATTATATAAATTTATATGGTTTATTATGAACTTTACAGAAGCTCAATTTTATGCAGGTTTTTTTGCTTCTTTAGGGATAATAATTGGAGGATTTATAGCTTGGAGGCTAGATGTTAAGAATTCTAAATACAGAGGATTTGACGTTTCTTATGGTTCGAATTTATGGCCTTGGGTATTGGCATCTCAGCTATTGTCATTGTTTATTGCAGTATTTGTTTTAAATTATACTAGTTTTTTTGATTCCGGAGAATATACTTGGTTACCAACTTTTATCACAGTAGTAGGTGCTCCACCAGCAATAATGTTATTATATGGACCAAGTTACAAAGCCTTATTCACTGGGTCTATTCTTGGAGGAATTATGGGATTCCCAGTGGCTATGTGGATTAGTGATTATATAATTCCCCTAGTAGATGTACCAGGAGTAGTATCTAATGTATTTACAATGGCTATTACAGGAATATTGATTTGTGCTATATGTAAAGCTTTACCATGGATGGAAATGGTACCTGCAAAACCACATAATAGGAAAGAAAAATCTCAAGAAGAAACTTTAAAGGAAATGGAGAAACCTCTATGGTCTGTAAGAAGAGTTTTGGCAGATTTTTCTGAAGCTCAATTTTATGGTAATGAAATAGCTGGTTTATTAGTAGTGTTAGGAGTTTCTTTAGATTGGATATTAAATATGAATCATGGTGTTTATGGGGCAGGGGTAATTCCAGCTATTATACTATCTCAATTTATTGGTTCAGCAGTTGGAGTCTTTCTATATTTTAATAAATATGTAGAGAAAGGATGGTATGGCACCTATGTACCAGTAGTAAGCGTTGGACCAGCTTGTGTTTTAATGTTTGGTTCATCAATAGGGATTGCTGTTATAGCTGGTATATTAGGAGGAATAATTGGTCCTGCTTTAGCAGAGTATTTTTGTGATAAGCTTCCAGAAGGATATCATCCTACCATAGGGAATGTAACTTCCATGGGAGTTACAACCATAATAGTATCTGTTATAATCAAGGTACTCCCTTGGTTCTAATTGGGACAACGGGGACGGTTCTCACTGTCCCAATAATAAAGAGAAACTAGAAGTTATTTTTCTTCTAGTTTCTTTTTTAAGTTTTACAGACATATCAGATCTGTTATTATGTTATAATGTTTTTATTGGAGATGATTTAGATGCAAAAAAGATTTATAGATAAAAAAGAAGAATACAATAATTTATATAAATCCTTAGGGAAAAAGTATAATATAATAAGCAACATTAGATTTTTACTAATGGCATTAATTATTTACTTTGGATATAGAATATACAATAATTTTGGGAAAATGTTTTTAGTCTTGGAAATAATATTAGTGTTATTATTCTTAATCTTGGTAGTATATCATCAAAGGATAAGAGAAGAAAGGGAAAGGGCTAAGATTTTAGAGTATATAAATAGTAGATATATATCTAGAATAGATGGAACTTGGATAGAATTTGAAGATACAGGAAAGGAGTTTATAGATACTAGTCATGACTATTCAAATGATTTAGATATAGTAGGGGAAAACTCTATTTTTCAACTATTAAATATTACAAATACTCATATTGGAAGAAAAATATTTGTCAATAATCTTTTAAAACCAGATAAAGATAAGGAAAAGATTTATTTGAGACAAGAGGCCATTAAAGAATTAAGTGAAAAGTTAGACTTAGTACAGGAAATAGAGTATCTAACTTATAAATATAAAAAAGGCTTAAAAGACCCAGAGACTCTTATAAAATATGCAGAGTCGAAGGAAAATTTATTAAAAAGTAAATTTATCAAAAACTTAATTAGATTTATGCCTGTTTTACTCTTAGGTATAAATATATTTGGGATTATTTCTAGAAGCCTTTTTATAATTTATATAG
>NZ_DATHXO010000180.1:0-3120 GCF_035459645.1 Schnuerera sp. | reverse complement strand
ATAGTAGCTATGGGCTCTGCAGTAAATAAATATGTAGTAGATTTTAAAACCTTAATTCTATATGCAGTAGTACCATTTAACTTATTTAAAGGTATTATAGTTACTTTGGTAACTTTGCTGATATATAAAAGAGTATCACCAATACTTCATAAGTAATGATTTAAGGGAAGGATTCTTCCCTATCTAGGGAATGCTAGGGAATGACTGATAATAGGAGATTCTTCACGGAGTTCAGAATGACAAGAGTAGATTAGAAATAGTTTTAATTTACTTATATGTCATCCTGGAGAAATGGGAAGGGTCTCTTTTTTTAATTATTCAGTTTGAATAATTAAATGGGACAGCGAGAACTGTCCCCGCTGTCCCAAGAAAATGTGAACTGTGAATTGTGAATTGAACAATACCATGCTATAATAATAGTTAGTTTATGGAATAGGAAGGTTGATTTTATGGTTAAAATAGTATTGGATGGATTAAAGGAAACTGAAGAGTTTGGGGAAAAATTAGGGAGACTTTTAAAAGGTGGAGATATACTCTCCTTAACTGGTGATTTAGGTGCAGGTAAAACTACTTTAACAAAGTCTATAGGTATTGGATTAGGTGTTTCAGATTATATTACCAGCCCTACTTTTACTTTAATAAATGAATATAAGGGAAGAACTTGGTTATATCATTTTGATGTATATAGATTAGAAGATGAAGAAGATTTATTGGATTTAGGTTATGAAGACTATTTTTACTCCAATGGTGTTACCATAGTAGAGTGGGGGAATAAAATAGAGAGCATCCTTCCAGAGAATAGGATAAATATTAATATTGAAAAGGGAAAGGAATTAAATAAAAGGATTATAACCATATCTGGACAAGGGGAAAATTATGAAAAAATAGTTAAGGAGTTGAATGGAAATTGAAAGTATTAGGAGTAGATACATCTACTATGATGGCAACCTGTGCTGTTTTAGATGAAGAAAGATTGTTAGGAGAATTTTCATTAAATCAGGAAATGACCCATTCTGAAAATTTAGTGCCTATGATCAAGGAAGTATTGGATAGTTTGAATTTACAAATATCAGATATAGATTTATATGGGGTATCCTTAGGACCTGGCTCCTTTACTGGTCTTAGAATTGGAATAGCAACGGTTAAATCTTTTGCCCATGTATTTGATAAACCTATTGTAGGAGTTTCTACTTTAGAAGGGTTGGCTTTTAATCTAGTCCATAAAGGACCAATAGTACCTATGATAGATGCTAGAAGAAATAGAGTTTATACTGGTATATATAAATGGCAAAAGGGTAGGATTATTAATGTATTGAAACCTTCCATAATGGAAATAAAAGAATTATTAGAATTACTTAATGGAGATTATGATAATATAATGGTAAATGGAAATGGTGCTTTACTTTATGAGGATAAGATAAAAGATATTTTGAAAGATAAAGTTAATCTATCCCCAATAAGTTTAAATAGTTGTAGAGCAGCAAGTATTGCAGAACTTGCTTTATTAAAAGACAAAGAGGAAAATAAATACGATTATTATAATATTGTGCCAGATTATTTACGTGAATCTCAAGCCCAACGAGAGTTAAGAAAGAAGGAAAGGTAACTATGGACCTATTAATTCGTGAAATGAAAGAATCGGATTTAGATAGAGTAATGGAAATCGAGAAAAAAGCATTCACTCCTCCATGGTCAAGGGAGGCCTTTTTATTAGAATTAACTAAAAATTTACTAGCTAAATATATAGTGGCAATTATAGATGATGATGTAGCAGGATATGGAGGGATATGGCTTATATTAGATGAAGGGCATATTACCAATATTGCAGTAGATGAAAAATATAGAGGATTAGGAGTGGGTAATAAGCTTTTAGAAGGCCTTATTCAATTGTGTATAGACAGAAATATAAGAGCTATGACTTTGGAAGTTAGAAAATCCAATGAAGTAGCTAAATCCTTGTATAAAAAATATGGGTTTAAAGAATATGGAATAAGACCAAAGTATTATCAAGACAATAACGAAGATGCGATTATAATGTGGAAAAGTATAGATTTTTAATGGGGTGAAAAGATGAAAAAAGAATTGATAACTTTAGCTATAGAGACTTCCTGTGATGAAACTTCCTGTGCTGTATTAAAAAATGGTAGGGAAGTTTTATCTAATATAATCTCCTCCCAAATAGATATTCACAAAAAATTTGGAGGAGTAGTTCCAGAAGTAGCTTCAAGAAAACATATTGAAAATATGAATTTGATCATTCAACAAGCTTTAGATGAAGCAGATATTACTTTTAAGGATATAGATTTAATAGGTGTAACTCAAGGACCAGGATTAGTAGGTGCTTTACTTGTTGGTATATCTAGTGCTAAAGCTATAGCCTATGGATTAAACAAACCCTTAGTGGGAGTAAATCATATAGAAGGACATATATCTGCTAATTATATTGAACATAAGAATTTAGAACCTCCTTTCACTTGTCTCATAGTTTCTGGAGGCCATACCTATTTAGTTCAAGCAGAAGACTATACCAAGTATGAATTAGTAGGTAGAACAAGAGATGATGCAGCAGGAGAAGCCTTTGATAAAGTAGCCAGAGCCTTAGGTTTATCTTATCCTGGAGGGCCATTGATTGATAAATTATCCAAGGAAGGGAATCCTAATGCTATAGATTTCCCAAGGGTATATTTAGAACATAATAGTTATGATTTTAGCTTTAGTGGGTTAAAGACTGCTGTATTAAATTATCTTAATCAAACTAAACAAAAGAAAGAAGAAATAGTAGTAAAGGATGTAGCAGCTAGTTTTCAACAAGCTGTTATAGAAGTTCTTGTGGAGAAAACTATTAAGCTTGCCAAAGAGAGAAAATCCCAAAAAATAGTTATGGCTGGTGGAGTAGCAGCTAATGAAGGATTGAGGAATCTAATGATGAAAGTAGGAGAAGATGAAAATATAGAGATATTTTATCCTTCGCGAATATTATGTACGGATAATGCTGCTATGATAGGTTCAGCTGCTTATTTTAATTATATAAAGGGGCAGGTTTCTGATCTGTATTTAAATGTAGTACCAAATTTAGAGTTAAAAGGATAATTACCAACAATCTTTCCACATTTTCTTCAC
>NZ_DATHXO010000179.1:0-2631 GCF_035459645.1 Schnuerera sp. | reverse complement strand
TGAAAATGGAATTTGTGAAATTTCTAATCCAGAGGAACCTTTCCAATCTGCAGGAGGCCATTTTAATCCTACAAATCAGCCCCACGGAAATCACGCCGGGGATTTCCCCGTAATATTTTCAAATAATGGTTATGCTAGAATGAGTTTTTTTACGGATAAGTTTAAGCCTAAGGATATTATAGGAAAATCGGTGATAATTCATCAAAATCCTGATGATTATAGAAGCCAACCTGCTGGGAATGCTGGGAAGAGGATGGCTTGTGGAGTGATATATAGGCTTTATTAAGGGAAAGGTCGGGTTTTTAATCTGACCTTTAATTTATTTTTGTTGCTCCTAATAAATTAATATTATTAATTGGGGTTAACCACTGTGACATCAAATAAAAATTATGTGTCCTATGAAACCGGATGGACACACAGGTCCATCCCTACGAAATATAAGGAAACCATGCAGGAGATTTTCCTGTAATATTCTCAAATAATGGCTATGCTAGGATGAGTTTTTTTACAGATAAGTTTAAACCTAGGGATACTATTGGAAAGTCAGTGATAATTCATCAAAATCCTGATGGTTATAGGCACAAACTGCAGGGAATGCAGGGAAGTGAATGGATGGTAATGTGATTATTATATTGACTTTACTTCACTTACGTATGTTTCGGGTTTTTTATTAAAAAAGAATATTCCAACTCCACCTATGCCTAAATGGGAACCTAATACACTACCAATTTTTTCTATTAATATATTGTTGTTATTTCCAATTCTATCAATTATCATATCTTTTACCTCTAGAGCAGTTTTCAAGTCATCTGCATGGGTTATTCCGATTATTTGGTTAGGAAACTCTTTGATCCTCTCTTGAACAAGATCTACTACAGTACTTAGTGCTCTTTTTCTACCCCTTATCTTTTTAATAACTACCATTTTCCCATCTTGAACATCTAGAACAGGCTTAATATTTAATGCTTTTCCAATTATTGCACCACTTTTACTAATCCTTCCACCCTTTAAAAGCCAACTTAAATCATCAATGGTAAAAATATGTTCTATATACTTTATATTCTCTTTTGAAGCTTTTACTATATCCTCAAATTTATTGCCTAGTTTTGCTAATATAGCTCCTTGTAAAGCTATTAATCCAGAAGCAAAAGAACCTCCTTTTGTATCAATTATATCCATTTTTACATCTGGGAAATCCTTCTTAAGTTCCTCAATAATAAGATAACAAGTCTCATATGTACTAGATAGTTTAGAAGAAAAAGAATAGAAAATAAAGTCTATTCCCTTTGTAGCATAATCTTTAAATAATTCATAGGTTTTTTTAGGATTTGGCAATGAAGTCTTAGGGCATATTCCTTTTCTCATTGCATCATATACATCTTCAACGGAAATAGTAACCTTGTCCAAATATTCTTTATCTCTTATAAATACTCTAAGGGGTAAAATATCTATGCCATATTCTTCAATTATGCTCTCTGGTAAATCTGATGTACTGTCCATTATAATTTTTGTCATTATAACTTTACCTCCTTACCAAAATAAATAAAATTTCCATATTTCGTTTCTTGTCATTTAATATTTAAATTTACCATATTTATACTAAACATTATATCATATCTTTATAGTTATTTCCCTCCCTTTTTGGTATCCTTCTAATTCTTTAACTACCCCTAATACAGCATTAGATAATATATTTTGAACAAAAGGAACAATATCTATATCCTTTCCATCTATTTGTAATTTTACTTTGGAATCCTTTAATATACAATCTTCTCTTTTAGCCTGGCCTTTCAAAATCATAGCACCCAATTGTCTACAATTATAGCCACATTTATCACAACATTCTTCTGGAAAGTCTGGTAATTTATCATAAACTTTTTCTTCTATTAAATCAACTAATCTCTCTACATTATTAATGGTATTAATAACTGGTAAATCTTCAAATTCCTCTAATGTGTTAGATAGCTTCCCAGATATTGCAAATACCATATCATCTAATCTTTCCAGTACTTCCTTTTCATTATGAGCGGTTATTATCTTTGGTACATTTGCATCCGTAACCCCTTCTAGTACAACAAAATCATGATCATAAAATTTTAATATATTGTCTATACTTAGTTTTTCTTGGAAAAGTATATCCGTTTCATAATATCCTCTAGCTGTCACCAATTGGGAACCAGCTTCTTTATGTCTATATGTATTTGACCCTTCAGTATCTATGGCAAATTGTTCAAAATGTATTTCTTTAACAGAACCTACAGAATACCTTCTTCTTCTTAATTCCTTTATTATATTTTCTATAGTTGTAGTCTTACCTGATTCTGTAATTCCCACTACGGAAAAAACCTTCATATATTTCCCTCCAATTATCTAAAATTATAAAAAACAATATAAAAGATAGTAAAAATAATACTTATAAAAATTATAAAATAATCTTTTTTAGCCATTTTTAAAACCAGATAACTAGTACGATTATCATATGCTCTAAATCCTCTCATTTCAATAGCAATTGACAATTTTTCTGCTTTTAAAATTGTCCCTGTTAATATAGGAGCAAATAAATATGAATATATACTAATCCTCTTCTTCATAGGTAAATTTTCGATTTCTATACCCCTAAGTTGAATAGCA
>NZ_DATHXO010000178.1:0-4629 GCF_035459645.1 Schnuerera sp. | reverse complement strand
ACTGGAAGATGCCCGCCGCACTGATCGGCAGGAAATCCTCGTAGGTGATTGGGCGCGCGCTGACCAGCCCGCGTTCGATCAGTGTCTCGAGGTCCGCCTCGGCGACCTTGTCCGCGGCACGGCCGGCGTCGGTCAGGCGGTATTCGAAGAACGCCAGCCCCTGGCGGCGCAGCGCGCTCTCGCTGTCGGGGAAGTCGGCGAAGACCTCGGCCAGAACCTGCTGATGCGCCGTATTGTCGAGGCCCTGGGTCCGCTCACGGGACGCCGTCAGCAGGCGTGTAGTAAAAGATATATTAACAAATCCTGCATTTGGAGATGTCTGGCTAATCATATCAATATTCACTGCATGATTAGCAAAGCTACTGAAAATATCTGAGATGTTTTTTAGCGTATAAGGAACTTTATTAATTGTTATCATCAACACTTCATCGCTTACACTTAACCCAGTTATACTTTTTTGTTCCATCTCTTTGTCAACCTCCTTTACATATGTTCCTTTAATATTATTATGACTAGAAGTAACATAAATAGGCACATCATATTTATAGCCTATCTCTATAGATCTAGTTTCCATAACCCTTGCTCCTAAACTAGACATTTCCATCATCTCTTCATAACTTATATAATCCAATTTTTTTGCTTTTGGAAAAAGCCTTGGATCAACACTATAAATTCCTTCTACATCAGTATATATCTCACATGCACATTGAAGCTTTGCTGCTAAAGCTACTGCTGTTGTATCTGACCCTCCTCTACCTAAGGTAGTTATCTCTCCTAATTCATTAGCTCCTTGAAATCCAGCAACAACTACAATTTTTCCTTCTTTTAAATACTTTTTGACATTATCAATATCTATTTCTACAATTTTGCTTTTAGTATGTATGCCTTTCGTCCTAATACCTGCTTGGAATCCTGTTAAGGAAATAGAATCATATCCCTTTTCTTTTAATATCATAGATAGTAATGAAATAGAAACTTGCTCTCCTGTGGCCATAAGTACATCAAGTTCTCTCTTGCATGGAGTATCAGAAATACTCCTAGCCATCTCAACAAGTTGGTTAGTTGTCTTTCCCATAGCAGAAACTACTATTACAATATTATAACCCTCTTGTTTTTTTCGAATTATACTCTCAGCTATACTTTGCATCTTCTCTATAGTCTCTACAGCTGTTCCACCATATTTTCGTACGATTGTTTTCATAACGCAACCTCCTGGCATAAGAAAAGTTTTTATCAAAATGTTGAGATTTAAGGAAACTTTTTAAAAACATTTATGAAATTTCTAAGTCTAAAAAATAAAACATTTTTATTTAATATAAAAAAAGCCATGAGCAAAAGGTACTCATGACTGTTTATACAATCGCCTTTCGCCCCAATGTGGTAAGTACTTCATTAGAAAATTGGGCAACTTTCTAATGACAGTACTATACTTATTCAGCATAGTCCCAATATAGGTATCCCTATATTTCGGCGACTGTTCCTTTCCTACAATTAGTTTACCATAGTACTCTTAACAACCGCAACCTCTTAGTCACATTGCTAAATTTAATTAATTGTATATCAATGTAACACACAAAATTAATATTGTCAACAGAACTTTGGTAACTTTTTATGATTGTTTGTGATATAATTTCAATAAATTAATTATTTTGGAGGTGCACCATGAATGATAGAATACGAATTGGAATAGTCGGGTATGGAAATATAGGACGAGGAACAGAGTTAGCAATAAGTCAAAATGAAGACATGGAGCTTGTAGGCATATTTACAAGAAGAGAACCTGATTTATTAGATACAAAATCCAATGTAATACATATTTCAAATATGTTAGATTTCAAAGATAAAATTGATGTAATGATACTATGTGGAGGATCTGCAAAGGACTTAGGCGAACAAGTTCCTATGACCTCAAAATATTTTAATACAGTAGATAGTTTTGATAACCATGGAAAAATCCCTGAATATTTTGATAAAATAAATAACATAGCTTTGAAATCAAATAAATTGAGTCTTATATCTGCTGGCTGGGATCCAGGTCTTTTTTCACTTGCTCGGTTATTAGGTAAATCAATTTTACCTAATGGTAGAAACTATACGTTTTGGGGAAAAGGAATAAGCCAAGGCCATTCAGATGCTATTAGAAAAATAAAAGGTGTAAAGGATGGAGTCCAATATACAATACCCTGTGAAGAAATTTTGAAAAAGGTTAAAAATTGTGAGGATGTAAATATTCCTTCTTGCAAAATGCATAAAAGAATCTGCTACATTGTATGCGAAGATGGTGAAGATTTAGTAAGAATAGAAAATGAAATAAAATCCATGCCAAATTATTTTGCAGACTATGATACAATTGTAAATTTTATCTCCGAGAAAGAACTTAAAAAAAACCATAATAAAATGCCTCATGGAGGATTTGTTATTCAAACTGGAACTACAAAATCTAATGCTAGGCATAAAATAGAATTCAATCTTGCCCTTGATAGCAATCCAGAGTTCACTTCATCAGTATTAGTTGCTTATGCTAGAGCAGTCCATAAAATGGCTTTAGAAGGTAAAAAAGGTGCTATAACTATATTTGACATTCCATTAGGATATTTATCCTCTAAAACAGGAGAGCAATTAAGAAGAGAATTATTATAAAAAATAGGATAGTTTTAAAACAAAATCATGTAAAATAGATAGGTCAAATGCCCTATTCCAAAGAACCTCTTTTTAATATAGAACATATAATATTGTAGAAAATACTAAAGGAGTGAACATTATGTATAATGATTATAAATCCTATCCTTATTCTTATTGGAATAGTCCTAGACATCAACCAGATCATAGGAAATATCCTATTCAGTTAAGGGATTATGGGCCTTGTCCTTTTGTAACTAATATTGAAGAAGCTACTAAACAAAATGATTTTTTCCGTATTGCATTATGGACAGGAAAATATTTACAGCTAACACTAATGAGTATTAATGTTGGTGATGATATAGGTTTAGAAATGCATCCTGATTTAGATCAATTCATTCGTATTGAGCAAGGCCAAGGAATTGTTAGAATGGGAAATAGCATGGATAATTTGGATTTCCAAACAAGGATATATGATGATTATGTAATATTTATACCTGCAGGGACATGGCATAATTTAATCAATACAGGTTGTGTACCAATCAAACTTTATTCTATATATGCTCCTCCTGAGCATCCTCATGGTACAATTCATAAGACTAAAGAAGAAGCTGAAATGTACCATGAACATTACTAGATAATGAAAATTAAAAATGTGGGCAAGGAATTTTTTCTCCTTGTCCACTAAAACTTACTTGTTTTTCTATTTTTTAACTATTAATTTATACCTAGCAAATATAGGTGTTATAATAATTATTAATACAATCCATATTAAGTAGATTAAAATAGTTTCTTTTGAACTTAGGTTTAAAACACTAAAAATATATTTTCCATGATACCTAAAATTATTAATTAAAATAGTTGGCCCTACTATAAATAAAGCTATAATTAATCTTGTTATAAATTTTACCCTATGTTCGGAATCACATTTACTACATACAATATGAGAGTAGCCTTTAACCCATATGGATTTTATAATATCCTTCCATTTAAATTTATTGCCACAACTTTTACATCTTTGCATATTAGTTTATTCTCCTTTTGTAATTTTTTCAATTGCTTTTATTAATATTTCCCCATTAGCACTTTTATCTGGCTCAATTCTTAAATTTTTATCCCCTGTAACCATAAAGCAATAATGATTATTGCCTAAATTTATCACCTGGATATTATCATCAACAATATCCATACTTTGATTACACATTTTTTTTATCTTATAAATTATATTTATCTTGTCACAATTTTCTGCGAAGATAATATATCCTTTTCCTATCTCTCCTTCTTTAATATCTTTAATTAAAGGTTTTCCTAGAATAGATGATAGGTAGTTCTTTGATTTATATAAAATATCCGTATGATTACCTTCAAGTAATATATTTTGCCCATTTAAATTTCCTAAAGCACTATGAATGGTTACTGTTCCATCTCCACAATTAGTTTTATAAGCTTTTATCGGTCTTCCATCTTTCCATTTGGTTTTCCCTTTATTCTTTATATCTACTAAAAACTCCTTATTAGTAAAAATATCTTTACCGGCAATAATAAAAATCTTACTCGGATCTATATATTTTTCTTCCAATTCATTTAAAAATATATTTTTAGCTAACATTCTTTCTACTGCAATTTCCTTCCTTTGTTCATATAAAAGTTCAATTGAAAATATAAAGTACATTTAATTCTCAGGTCGAAATAATAACCAATTTATTAAACCTATTGGTCCACTTATCAATATTAAAAAAAATACTAAAACGCTGGATTTTCCACGTCTTGTAGCATCCGAAGATACACCTAAACCTACAATAGTCCAAAATCCAAACCATATAATATAAAACATTTTATACCCCCTATGTTTTTTACAATAAATTAGATCTCTTATATAATTTATATTTTTATTATACATTATAATATTAAAAAGTATAGTTTAAAAGAAAATAGAAAACGCTAATAAAATGATTTTAATTATAAATTTCATAAAACTTGGGTATATAGACTAAGGAAAGGAGTGTAACT
>NZ_DATHXO010000177.1:0-1819 GCF_035459645.1 Schnuerera sp. | reverse complement strand
AGAGAAGTAGTTTATGACAATATGAAACAAGCAGTAAAAAGGTTTGTAGGTAGAAACGAAAAAGAAGCTACCGGAGATTTAATTAAAATATCTTTGTATTATGGATTTAGATACAGGTTCTGTAATATAGCTAGTGGAAATGAAAAAGGGCATGTAGAAAGAGGGGTGGAATTTGTTAGAAGAAAAGCTTTCTCAAGCAAAAGCGATTTTAATTCAATAGAAGAGGCTAATAAACATTTAGAAGAAAAGTTACTTAAACTTAATTCTAAAAAAAGAAATTGGCTTGAAAACAAAAGTCCAATAGATATTTTAAATGAAGAAATGGATTACCTGTTACCGCTAAAACCGTCCTATGATACATCTAGGAGAGTAGAGGCCAGGGTTAATAAGTATAGTGTAATTAACATTGATCAAAACAAATACTCAGCACCAGATTATCTTGTGGGTAAGTTTGTGATGGCTAAAATATATCCAGATATTATAGAAATATATTACAAAGATAAATTAATAGCAACTCATAAAAGGTCGTATTTAGCTCATCACTGGACTATAGATATAAACCATTTTATCCATACATTAAAAAAGAAGCCTGGAGCGCTGCATTCTAGTGTTGGTAGACACCAGCTCTCTCCAAAACTTCAAGAAATATATCATAAATATTATATCAATAATCCTAAGGATTTCATAGTACTTTTAGAATTGATAAAGGAAAAAGATTTAGAAAGTGTACTAAAAGCGGTAAAAGAATTAGAAAAAATTAAAATAGAGATGGTGAATACAGACAACATTAGAAATATAGTTTTTAAGTCTCCTACTGTGCTTAATCCTTTAGAAATTAGAGATTTATCAATTCAAAAGGCATCTTTAGAACAAATTTCAATTTTAAATGATATGTTTAATTTAAAATCAGTGGGAGGTTATAAAAATTGAACGAAACAATAAGTGAAATTAAAAAATACGTATCAGAGCTTAAAATTCCAGGGATAAACCAAGGATTAAAGATGAAAATCGAAGAAGCATATAGATTAAATCAACCATATGAAGAGCTTTTAAAAGACATTTTCGTAGAAGCTTATGACATGAGAAAGGAAAATGGTAGAAAAAATAGAATTAGAAATGCACGTTTTCCGTATAAAAAATATTTAGATGAACTTCAGGTAGACTATCTACCTGAGGACGCTAAAAAAAGGTTTAAAGAGCTTAAAACCCTAAATTTTATAGAAGAAGGTAGAAATGTTATTTTAGCGGGAAATCCTGGAACTGGAAAAACTCATCTATCAATAGGACTTGGCATTAATGCATGTAATAAAGGATACAAGGTATTTTTTACAACAGCAGCGACATTAATAAATGAACTCAAGGAATCTAGGAGTGAAAAAAAGCTTTATACATTTGAAAAGAGATTTGAAAAATATGATTTAATCATCATAGACGAACTAGGTTATATCTCATTTGACAAAGAGGGAAGCGAACTATTATTTACATTTCTTTCTCTAAGAGCAGAGAGAAAATCCACAATAATAACTACGAATCTATCCTTTGATAGATGGAATGAAATATTTAATGATGCAGTGCTAACAGCTGCTTTAATAGATAGGATGACCCATAAATCTTATGTAATTAACATGAATGGAGATTCTTATAGAATAAAAGAAACTAAAGAGTGGTTAGAGAAAAGTAATTAATTTTTTTTATTTCAACTGGCCCAGTTTTCGATTAAAATATGGTATAGTTTTCAGTTGACAAATACAGACAATTAAAGCATTGTTTTTTCAATTAATGGCAGAACTTATATTTCAGAAAATTCTGTACATTATAA
>NZ_DATHXO010000176.1:0-5215 GCF_035459645.1 Schnuerera sp. | reverse complement strand
GAATTATTAATGGTTTAATAAAAAAATCAAAACTTTTTATTATAATTTAAAATATTTTTATAAATTTAAGTTAAAAACTTAATTTTATTAATCATTGCTTTAAACAGGTAAAGAGTGTCTGTTTTCTATCTTTTCTTTCATTTTGTAGTAAAATTATTCTAAGTACTTAGGCGAATCTAAATATTTTGTAGAAAGAGGTGCTATTTTCATCAATAAACTTGAATTAACAGAATTAAAAGCAGAAATTGAAAATACACGAGAGCAACTCCATAATCTGATTAATGGTAAAAACCCTAATCTAACCGATGAAAGGATTCTAGCATTAAGTCAATTACTGGATAAACTTCTATGTAAATATCACAATATAAAATAATATTTTAAATACCATAGATTCGCCTTTGTACTTTTGTTATATTTAATTTTTCCACAAAAAATAGGCACTTAAGTGCCTATTTTTTTGCTATTCTATAGGTATTCTATTTTTCTTGGAGGAAGTTCCTTCCTTTTTAGGTAATCTTACTTTAAGGATCCCATTTTCAAATTTAGCTTTTACTTTTTCTTGATCTACATCATCCACATAAAAACTTCTTTTAAATGAGCCAAATCTTCTTTCTCGTCTTATATAATTTTCCCTTTCTTCATTAAATTCTTCTTCTCTTTCAACAGAAATTGTTAAGATATCATCTCTGATTTCTAGGTTAATATTATCTTTATTTGTTCCTGGTAATTCTGCTTCTAATACATACTCCTTATCTCTCTCTTTTATATCGACTTTCATGGGATCATAAGAAAATGTCTTATCATCAAATTCTTCTAATATGGTATCAAATATTTTGTCAAAGTCCCATCCCCATCTTCTTGATAAACTTCTTGGTATTCCTCTAAAAGGTGTAATTCCAAACATACAACCAGCCTCCTTAATAAGTTCTAAACTTTGACTTACTTTGACCTTCAATTAATAATATATCAACTAATGTATTATTATTCAAATCTAATTAATTATGTTAACCCGTTGTAATTAAATAATATATCTGTTTTTCTTGGTTATTCTTTTGCTTCTTCAATTTTCCTTATATATTTCAAAAAAACACAGAGATTATGCTCTCTGTGTTTTTTGTTTTTTTCATTGTTCCTCTTGAATTTCTATATTTTCTTGGGTAGGATCTTGTTCTATTCTGATCTTTACTTCCCAATGAATTACAAAATTTATAACTATTCTTAAGAATGTTATGGCAGCTAGTATTAAAAATTCATCTAAAGTCCTGACCCTAATAGTTTTTAATATTTCTGCTGCTAATTTAAATTCTAAACTTAAAGCAAGAGCTTTTGCAAATTCAATTTTAGGATATTCATTATTAAAATTGAATCCTCCCCTAATTATATTGGCAACAGCTTTAAGAGAAGCAACAACAATAATAACTACACCTACAATTTCCAATAATCCTGTAATGTAAGGTATGATCATTTCTAAAAATAATTCAATATACAATTATTTTCTTCCTCCTTAAGTTATTTTTCAATTAATGTTTATCTAATTTACTCCATATGGATAAATATTCTCATTGCCTTTACTCACTAAAAAGATGGAACAAAGCTACTGTCCCATCTTTTTCTTGCTATCTTATTATTTTATCCTATCCATCTTTGAATAACTCCAGATAAGAATACAATAATTATGGCTATTGGAGATACTATCCTAAATAAAAAGGTTAAAACCTTTAAGTAATTAGCTTGAATTGAACCGTTATTCGTTAATTGATTTTCTACAATCTTCTTATCTAATACCCATCCAACAAATACTGAACTTATAAGTGCGGATATCGGTAAGAAGAAATCAGCAGTTAAATTATCTAAGAAATCAAAAAAGTTATATCCTTTAATTGTAAAGCCTGATAATGACCCATTAGATAAAGAAGCTAATATTCCTACTAATGTAATTGCAATAGCTGTTGCAATAGTTGCCTTTCTTCTTTCCATATTGAATCTCTCTATTACATAGGCTACAACCGCTTCTAATAAAGACATAGTAGAAGTTAAGGCAGCTAAAGCCAGTAGTCCAAAGAACATAATGGCAAACAAATATCCTCCTGGCATTTGAGCAAATACATTAGGTAAAGTAATAAATACTAATCCAGCACCACTACCTGGTTCAATATTAAAAGCAAATACTGCCGGGAATATTGCAATTCCTGCTAATAATGCAATAATTGTATCTGCAATACTTATTTTTAACGAAGTAGGCCCTAGTTTTTCTTCTTTAGGAATGTATGAACCATAAGTTATCATAATACCCATACCTAAACTTAATGAAAAGAAAGCATGACCTAAGGCAGCTAAAATACCTTCTCTTGTTAATTTACTAAAATCTGGTTTGAATAAAAAGTCAAGTCCTGCAGTGCCATTTGGCAAAGTAACTGCTCTAATATCTAATATTATGATTATTATTAATAATAACGGTATTAATATTTTTGAAACTTTCTCAATTCCTTTTTGTACACCAGCAGCTACTATGGAAAGTGTTATACCCATAAAAATAATTTGCCAAATAATTGGTCTAATTGGAGCTGAAATAAATCCAACAAAATAATCCCCAACTTCTCCTGCGTTAAGGCCTACAAATTTATTTGTGACTGCTGCAAATATATACTCTAATGTCCAACCTGCTACAACTCCATAAAATGAAAGAATTAAAAAAGCTGCACCTACTCCTAGAACACCACTTATATGCCATTTGCTTTCAGGTGCTAAAGTTTTGTAAGAGCCTATAGCATCCTTCTGGCCTTCTCTACCAATGATAAATTCAGCGATCATAACAGGGATACCTATTACTGCTACACATAATAAATAAACTATTAAAAATGCTCCTCCTCCATATACTCCAGTAATATAAGGAAATCTCCATATATTACCTAATCCTACTGCAGATCCTACAGCTGCAGCTATCAAACCAAAGCTACTAGCAAAGCCTTCTCTTTTGTGTTCACCTTGGTGATTAACTCTGTTATCCATTCATATTCCCCCTTTATATTTTAATTTTTTGATTATTAAGAATATAACCTTTTTATGAAGAAATGTCAAGGAATATTCGCAATAGTCAAAATATTAACAAACTTTTGATGGCAAATATCTTGAGTTGGACCACATTTTATAATAAAAAAACCTAGCTACGCTAGGTAAAATTACATATTTGGCGGAGAGAGAGGGATTCGAACCCTCGGTACAGGATACCTGTACAGTGGTTTTCGAGACCACCACCTTCAACCTCTCGGACATCTCTCCAAGATTAGAAATAAACTTTTGGATTATTTGTTATCTCTTATTTGTTTGAAAAATTTAGTAATTATATTGCTACATTCATCTTCTAATATCCCAAATTCTACTTTTACTTTATGATTGAAATGAGGATTATCTAATAAGTTTATTATAGAGCCACAGCAGCCTCTTTTAGGGTCTTTGGCTCCTATTACTAGGCGTTCTATTCTAGAGTTTAGTATAGCCCCTGCACACATGCTACAGGGTTCTAAAGTGACATACATAGTACACCCTATTAATCGCCATCCGTTTAAATAATTACTAGCTTCTTTAATTGCAATTATTTCAGCATGAGCAGTAGGATCCTTTAATGTTTCTCTTTTATTATATCCTCTGCTTATTATTTTCCCATCATGAACAATAACAGCACCTACAGGTACTTCATAGGTGCTAAAAGCTTTATATGCTTCCTCTAAAGCTAAGCTCATGTATATTTTATCCATAAATAATCACCAAATTAAAATTGGTGCACCCGAGAGGAGTCGAACCCCCGACACACGCCTTAGGAGGGCGCTGCTCTATCCGTCTGAGCTACGGATGCACAGATAATAAATACTTATGCTAATATATTTTACATCATTTTTTTACAGTTGTCAACATCAGTTAATTACAAGTTTATATCTAGAAATTTTAATACCTAATTAAAGTAGATTTTTAAATAATTGAAGTAAAAAATCTTTTATATATCTTAAAATTCTAATGATAACATTTTCTTTTTTTACATATTCATGAACAACTAAATCTATCTCCTCTAAAACATTACCATCTTTTGACAATACCATTTTCCCTACTTTATCCATAGATTTTAATGGTAATTTTAAATTTTCATCTATTAATATATCCTTATCTATATACTCTCCATTTTTAACGATTATACTAAAATTTTTAGAAGGAAAAATTTCTATTTCTTTATCTTTGCTTTTGGGCATATAAACAATATCTATAGGAGTATTTTCATTTGTCAATATTCTTTTGGAATAATTTTTTAAACCATATTGCACTAATTTATTTCCTATTTCTTTTCTTTTTCCTTCGTTTTTAGTTCCCATTACTATGGAAATTAACCTTAAATTTTCAGTTTCCATATTGTCCCCTTGCATATTGAATGTTGAAACTAGGCAATGACCAGCTTTGTTAGTAAAACCAGTTTTTAAACCATCTATCTCTTTTATTTCATTTAGTAATGGATTAGTATTTTCTCTTCTATATTCCCTGCTTTTTTGCTCTATATAAGGAATAGTAGTTAAAGACAATATTTCTGGATATTCGTAAATTATATGTCTTGATAATTTAAAGACATCTTCAGTACTCATTTTGTTTTGAAATTCTCCTTCTGGCAAACCTGTAGAATTAACAAAAAACCCACTTTCTAAACCAAGTTTATTTGCTTCATGATTCATTAATTTAACAAAGTTTTCCTCTGTTCCTGCTACATATTTGGCCAATGCATAGATAGCATCATTTGCCGAAACTACCATGCCTGCTTTTAATAATTCATCAATAGTAAATACCTCTCCTTCTTCTAGTTTTAGACTAGAACCATTAACTTGAGTTATATCTTCATCTATATAAACTCTGTCATTCAATGAGAATAGGCCTTCTTCAATATTTTTCATGACTACTAAGTAAGACATTAATTTACTTATACTAGCAATTTCTATAGATTCATCTATATTATATTCTTCTAGTATCTGTCCTGTTTCATAATCACCCAGTAGATAAGATCTTACTTCGTCTTCAATACCAACGGAAGCTATTGCTATAGAGTTTAATACTAATATAAATAATAAAGATAAAATAATTACATTCAAACCTTTTTTCATAGCGGCTTTCCCCTTTTTTATAATAATACTATTAAATTATTAGAAATGAGTAACAATTATTCCTTCCTATCTATATAATA
>NZ_DATHXO010000175.1:0-9641 GCF_035459645.1 Schnuerera sp. | reverse complement strand
ATATTTTTCTCCTTATTGTACAATTTTAATACTTCTTCCAATTCTTTTTTACTTTCTATTAATTGAATTTGACTATCATATATTTTGTCTTGGAGTTTTTTAATCATATTTTGGCTATCCTCTAATTCCTTTTCCTTTAATTTCAGCGCTTGGTTGTAGTTCTCCATCTTCTTTTTGAACTTTTCGTTTTCTCTTCTCATTTCTAATAGTTCGTCTTTATAGATATTGGATTCCATTTTTAATTCTTCATTTTTCTGTTTTATTTCATTTAATTGGTTCAATATTTTTTCATAGTTTTCCATAGGGGTTTTCGATTTACTTTTCAAAGTTTCCAATTCCCTATAAGTTTTATAAAGTTCATCAGATATATTTAGGGCAGCCAAAGTTGCAGCCATTGAACTGCTTAATCTATCATTTTTATTTGCCATCTCTTGTATTTTTTCATCTACATATTCAGCTAGTTTGTGTACATATTCCTCCGAGCCACTCCCAATTACTGTAAAGTTACGACCATCTATTATAACATTGGTTTTGTTTTTTTCTGTCATAACTTATCCTCTCCCTTTTATTATCTTTAACTAGTGTATTCTACATAATTCTTCAAAATCCTTTATTTTTTTAATTTATATATTTTTCAACTCCTAAGTTTTGCGTCAAATTTGTTTTCTAAACTTTGGATTATTCTATTGTGTACTGTATTTACTTCTTCATCTTTTAAGGTTCTTTCATAGGATCTATAAGTGATTGAAAAAGCTATGCTTTTTTTACCTTCGGATACTTGCTTTCCTTCATAGACATCAAACAGTTCTAAATCTTCAATTAATCCTTCTCCATTTTCCAATATTATATTTTCCAAATCTCCAACCAATATATCATTATCTACTACTACTGCAATATCTCTTAAAATAGCTGGATATTTTGGCAAAGGTCTATATTTTTTTTCTAAATTGGTTTTTTTGACTATGGTGTCAAAGTTTATATGGGCTATATATACTCTAGTATCTATATCATAGTTTTCTGCTACATCCATGTGTATTTCCCCTAAAATACCGATCTTTTCTTTTTCTAATAATATGTTAGCAGTTCTATTTGGATGGAATGTTGGGTCTTTGTCTTCGATTGTATATTCTATACCTTTTAGTCCTAATCTTTCAAATAAAGTAATAGCTACTTCTTTAAGATTGTAAAAATCTACATTTCCATACATTCCTATAGATAAAATCTTTTCTTCTTTAGGAAGTTCTTTTAGGGGTAATTCTTTAGGAATAAAAATATTTCCTATTTCATAAAGATAGCATTCTTTCACTCCATGATTGTAATTCCTACCTAAAAGTTCTAACATATTTGGAATTAAAGTTGTCCTCATAACGCTATAATCCTCACCAAGAGGATTTATTAATTTAATATAATCTCTTAACTTACTACTTGGTTCTATTTTTATTTTATCATATACTTTTGGACTAATGAAAGAGTAAGTTATAACTTCATTTAATCCTAATCCTTGTAGGATAGAGCTAGCCATATCTGAAACTATTCTGTTATAGGGCTTTCCGCCTCTTGTTAGAACTCCAACTAAGGGTTTTATAGGTATATTATGGAATCCGTAGAGTCTTCCAATTTCCTCTATTAAGTCTACTTCTATATTTAAGTCCAATCTATAGGTAGGTATATTTACAACAATATTATCTCCATATATTTTAGATTTTAGATCCAGTCTTTCTAGGTAGTTTGTCATTTCATCTACAGTTAAATCAGTCCCTAAAAGATTATTTACTTTTTCTGGCCTTAATTGGATAGTCTTTTCTTCCCTTACATTTTCATAGATATCTATGGGACCTTTAACTACTTTTCCAGCACCTATTTGCTCAACTAATTGACAAGCCCTTTCAGCAGCCATTTTACATAAGTTTGGATCCATCCCCTTTTCATATCTGGAGGATGCTTCTGTCCTTAAATTATGTGCTTTTGATGTAAGGCGAACGGATTTGCCATCAAAATTGGCAGATTCCAATAAGACTGTAGTGGTTTCCTCAGTAACTTCTGTGTCCATTCCACCCATTACTCCCGCTATAGCAATTGGAGTTTCTCCATCGGTAATAACTAAGTTAGAGTTGGTAAGAGTTCTTTTCTGGTCATCTATAGTTCTAATCTTCTCTTTTTCTTTTGCTCTTCTAACTAAAATTTTTTTATTATCTAATTTATCTAGATCGAAAGCATGGAGTGGTTGCCCAAATTCTAACATAACAAAATTAGTTATATCTACAATATTATTGATTGGTCTGATGCCTGCTTCCATTAGATAAATTTGAAGCCATAGAGGAGATTCTTTTATCTCTATATCCTTAATAACTCTAGCATAGTACCTATTGCAAAGCTCTTCGTCTACCTTTATGGAATCTACATAATCTTCTATATTTTCAACCTCATCTTTTACATTTATTTCAGGTAATTTTAATTCTTTATTAAAGGTGGCAGCTGTTTCCCTTGCCATACCTATTATGCTTAAACAATCCGGTCTATTTGGAGTTATCTCCAGTTCAATTATCTCGCTGTATAAGCCTAATATTTCTTCTATAGGTGTTCCTAATGGATATTCCTTATCTAAGACAAAAATACCATCTCTATGACGCTTAGGAATAACACTGTCTTCATATCCTAACTCTTTTAAAGAACAAAGCATACCAAAGGAGTACACTCCTCTAAAATTGGTTTTCTCTATGTAAAAATCCTTTGGAAGTTTTGCCCCTATTAAAGCTACTGGTACATAATCTCCTACTTTTAAATTAGTAGCTCCAGTAACTATCTGTAATATTTCATCCCCTATATCAACTATTACTACCAATAGTTTATCCGCATCTTCGTGTTTTCCAATTTTTTCTATTCTACCTACTACTACCTTTTCCAATCCCCTATCTAAAGAAATAATGGATTCTACATGGGAACCAGATAAGGTAAGTTCATCTGCTAATACTTTAGAATCTATATCTAAATTTACATATTCTTTTAACCATTTTATAGGTAATAACATCTTCTCCCTCCTCCAATTAAAATTGTTCTAAAAATCTATTGTCATTTTCAAATAATAGTCTTATATCATCTAGTCCATATTTTACCATGGTTATCCTATCAATTCCCATTCCAAAAGCAAATCCACTGTACTTTTCTGGATCGATACCACAGTTTTCTAAAACCTTAGGGTGAACCATACCGCAACCTAGAAGTTCCATACTCCATCCTGTGCCATCACATACGGGACAACCTTTGCCTTTGCAGCTAAAGCAGGATACATCTACTTCTGCACTAGGTTCAGTAAATGGAAAATGATGAGGTCTAAATCTAGTTTCCATATCCTTCCCAAACAATTCTTTAATAAATATATCTATGGTGTCAATTAGATTAGCCATAGTAACTTTCTCGTCAATTACCAATCCTTCTAATTGATGGAACATAGGTGAATGAGTGTCATCTACATCATCAAATCTAAAAGTTCTACCTGCAGAAACTATCTTCAATGGCGGTTTCATGGTTTTCATAGCTCTTATTTGTACTGGTGACGTATGGGTTCTTAGTAGAATATTTTCTGTTAAATAGAAGGTATCCGACAGATCCCTTGATGGATGGTTTTCTGGAGAATTTAAAGCGTCAAAGTTATATTCTACTGTTTCTATCTCTGGTCCTTCTACCACGCTAAATCCCATGCTAATAAATAGATTCTCTAACTCTTCAATAGTGGATAATAGAGGATGGGAATGACCTAGTTTCTTTGTCCTTTTAGTTATAGTTACATCTATTTTTTCCTTCTCAATTTTCTCTTGCTTTAATTTTTCTTTAAAGTTTTCTCGAGCTCCCGATAATTCCTTTTCGATTTCTTGTCTAATTTCATTAGCTAATTGACCTACAACTGGCCTTTCTTCTTTTGGAACCTTTCCCATTTCTCGGAGTACTGATGTTAGTTTCCCTTTTTTCCCCATATATTTTATCCTTATATTTTCTAGACTTTCTAAATTGCTTAAAGATTTAATATCACTTATTGCTTCTTCTTTGATTTTTTTTAACCTATCTTTCATAATACGACTCCTTTCTTGTAAAAAAACAAGACCTACTTCCAAAAACAAAGGTCTGAATGTCAAACTATTTACTAGATTATAGCACCAATAGCCTCAAAATACAAGAATTAATGGTTACGCTGTCTTGCAACTTCATACATAATTATGGATGAAGCAACTGCTGCATTTAAAGATTCTGCTTCTCCTACCATAGGTATTTTAATTAAATCATCTGCCAGTGCTTCCAAATGTTTGGATACGCCTTTAGATTCGTTTCCAATAATAAGCAATGACGGTTTATTGAAATCAGTATTTTGGATGAACCTATTTCCTTTAAGAGAGGTAGAATATATTTTTATATTTTTACTTTTCAATTCTTCAATTATTTCTGCTCCAATAGAATAATGGTATATGGGAACTCTAAATATGGAACCCATAGTTGCTCTTACCACCTTTGGATTATATATATCAACACACCCATCAGTGACTATAATTCCATCTACACCAAATGCATCTGCCGTTCTAATTATGGTTCCCATATTGCCAGGATCTTGAACTTTATCTAATAATAATATAAAAGGATTTTCTTTATTGTGGAGATTTTGAATATAATCTAATTCAAATTTTACAACTGCTAAGACTCCTTGAGGACTTTCCATATCAGATATCTCCTTATATAGCTTATCTGGAACCTGTATTATATATTTATGATTCTGTATTTTATCTAATAATGCTTCTCCACCTCTAATATTATGTAGATTCTCAGATACTACTATATAGGATATAGGATATTTCTTGTCCACATATTCTTCTACTATTTTTATACCTTCTGCTAAAAAAGATTTCTTTGTCCATCGTTCTTTTTTTCTATATAGAGTTTTGATTTCTTTTATTGTTGGATTGGAAGAACTTGTAATGTAAATCATAGATTAATCACCAGCATTCTTCTCAATTTTTTCCACATCCTTTGTACTTCCGATTACTATTAGAATATCTCCTTTTTGTATTATATCATCAGCATAAGGAGAAATATTTATATCTTCACCACGTTTAATTGCCATTACATTGATTCCAAACTTGTTAGGCAGTCTTAGCTCTTTTAATGTTTTGTTTTCCCACTGTTCTAAAGCTGTAATTTCTAGTATACTATAATCTGGAGATAGTTCTATAAAATCTAATATATTGGAAGAAACTAAATTATGTGCTACCCGAACTCCCATATCTCTTTCTGGATATATGATTTTATCTGCACCTATTTTAGATAAAACTTTTCCATGCAAAGCATCATGAGCTTTTACTATTACCTTATTTGCTCCTAATTCTTTGGTTATTAAAGTGGCCATTATGGATGCCTGGTAATTGGAACCTATACTTACGATTACTACATCAAAATTTCTAATACCCAGTTCCTTTAATACGTTTTCATCTGTAACATCTGCTTGTACAGCATAGGTTACATGTTTTGATATTTCTTGAACCTTGTCTTCATCTTCATCGATAGCAAGGACTTCATACCCTAAATCATTAAGAGTCATTGCAATACTAGACCCAAATCTACCGCATCCTATAACAACAAATTGTTTCATTTCAAATTCCTCCTATCCAACCATTATATTTCCTTCTGAATACCTGTAAGGGTACTGATTCTTTTTCTGTGCAAATGCAAAAGCCATAGTTAGAGCTCCAACTCTGCCAGCATACATGGTTAAAGCTATAGTAATCTTACCAATATCTGATAAGTTTGATGTTATTCCTCTTGATAATCCAACAGTTCCAAAAGCTGAAGTAGTTTCAAATAACACATCTAAAAAATTAGCATCTTCTGTGATTGTCAAGATAACTGAAACTGCTAAAATTAATGTTAAACCAATACTAACTATAGCTAAGGATCTATTAATAATATTTTGATTCAGCCTTTTTTTAAATACTACTACATCCTTATCTCCTCTTATTACAGATAAAGTAGCCAATATTATGGTACCAAAGGTTGTAGTTTTAACACCTCCTGCTGTAGAGCCAGGAGAGCCTCCTACAAACATTAATATAATCATTATGAAAGCAGTCGTGTCATATAGCATTGAAGTATCCACAGAATTAAATCCTGCTGTTCTAGTTACAACAGATTGGAAAAAAGCAGATAACACCTTTTCTCCTCTACTAAAGTTTAGAAGTGTATCTGGATTATTTTGTTCTATTGAATAAAATATTATCATTCCTATGAAAATAAGTATAATAGTAATGCTAATTACCAGTTTTGAATGTAGACTTAGCCTCTTAAAACTACGGTTTTTAGATATATCTATATAGACTGAAAAGCCTAACCCACCTATTATTATTAATAAACATAAGGTCAGATTAATAACATAGTCTCCGACAAAAGGCACCATACTTTCCCCAATTATATCAAAACCAGCATTACAAAAAGCAGATATAGCATGGAAAATGGAAAACCAAATTCCTTTAATTGTACCATATTTAGGTATAAATCTAGTGGATAGTAGTATAGCCCCTATACCTTCCATGATAAATGTAGATAATATAACGTATTTAGTAAGTCTTACTAATCCAGATATGGTTTTCTGATTTAATTGTTCCTTTATTACTAACCTTTCCTTTAATGTTATCTTTTTACCTACCAGCAAAGCTACTATTGTTGCCATAGTCATGAATCCTAAACCACCCATTTGGATTAAAATAAGAATGGTAATCTGTCCAAACAAAGACCAATAATCTGCTGTATTCACCACTACTAATCCGGTAACACAAACTGCTGAAGCCGATGTAAAAAAAGAATTAACCAATCCAATACTTTCTCCTGTTTTAGTAGCTATAGGTAAGTTCAACAATAAGGTACCTATCAGTATTAAAGCTCCAAATCCTAATATTAGTACTCTTGGAGGATTCAATCCAATTTTATTTATATATTTTCTTATACTGCTCATAAAAACCTCCTATATCCAGACACAAGTATTGTATCATAAATAATCCCTAACTATTATAAAAAATAAAAATATAAAAACAAAAAGTTCCGAGGCCGGAACTTTTAATTACATACCTTTTGCAATTTCAACAAGTTTTGAAAAGCCTTCTGGATCGTGGATTGCCATTTCAGATAATACTTTTCTATTGATCTCAACATTTGCTTTTTTAAGACCATTAATGAATGTGCTATAGTTCATACCATTTGATCTAGCTGCTGCATTTATTCTAGAAATCCAAAGTTTTCTAAAATCTCTCTTTCTTTGTTTACGTCCCGAATAAGCATAATCCAGTGATTTCATAACAGCTTGATTAGCTGGTCTATATAATTTGCTTTTAGCACCATAGTATCCTTTTGCTTGCTTTAAAACTTTTTTATGTCTCTTTCTAGCGGTTACACCGCCTTTAACTCTTGCCATTTTAAACTACCTCCCTAATATATCCATTTCTATTTTGTTATGGTATTAATGAATCGATTCTCTTTTGGTCTCCTTTACTTACTATAGCAGGTTTTCTTAAGTTTCTAACCCTTTTAGCAGATTTTTTCCCAGTTAGATGACCTTTATAAGCTTTATATCTTCTTATTTTACCTGTTCCTGTTCTTTTTAGTCTTTTAGCTGCACCTCTATGTGTTTTCATTTTTACCTTTTTAGCCATTTATATTACCTCCCTTACTTACTCTGTTTTTGGAACTAGATACATAATCATATTTCTACCTTCCATTTTAGGATGTCTATCTATAACTCCATTTTCAGAGGTTAACTCTGCAAAATTTAATAAAACTTCTTTTCCAGCATCGGTATGACCTAATTCTCTACCTCTGAACCTAACGCTTACTTTAACCTTGTCACCATTTTTAAGAAAATCTATGGCCCTGTTTGCCTTAACGTTTAAATCATGGTCTTCAATATTTGGACTCATCCTAACTTCTTTAACATTTATAACCTTTTGATTCTTTTTAGCTTCCTTTTCTTTTTTAGCTAATTCATATTTATACTTGCCATAGTCCATGATTCTACATACTGGTGGCTTTGCATTTGGAGCTACCTTTACTAAATCAAGTTTTTCATTAAAGGCCATATCTAAAGCCTTTCTAGTTGGCATTACACCTACCTGATTTCCATCTACATCAATAAGCCTTACTTCCCTTTCCCTAATTTCTTCATTAATTTGAAGTTCTTTAATATTACTGCACCTCCTAAATTTTTTAAAAAATAAAAGCGGGTATAAAATACCCGCTATAAGCCCAATACACAATTCGATAGTTTTACAACTACCTTTATTTATGTTTATTGTTATAACCTTATGAGCCTAGGCTATAAGGTGAGAAGCGGATACTTCTACTTGTTATATATTTAATTTCCATAAATATTATATGTCAGAATAAATATTTTGTCAAACTTATTTTATATTTATTGCTAGCTTTTTCTTTATTTTGCCAACTCATATAGAGCATGAACATATATTTTAGTAATCTTCATTAGATGTTCAATAGAAATAAACTCGTCTTTTTGATGGGCTACTTCTTTTTGTCCAGGAAATACTGGTCCAAAAGCTACTGCGTTATCCATAGCTCTGGCATAAGTCCCTCCACCTATTGTAATTGGCTGGCTTTCCACATCCCCAGTTTGTTCTCTATATACTTTCATAAGTTTTTCAACTAAGAAATTGTCCTTTGGAATGTATAAAGGCTTCATATCTGAATTTCCTTCTTCTAGTTCAATTCCTGTCCCTTCTAAATTAGCCCTGATACCGTCATAGACTTCTTTCGCACTACTCTTAATTGGATATCTTACATTTATAGTCAATCTTATTTCTTCATCGTTAGCTCTAATTACTCCTGGATTAAAATTTAATTTTCCAGATACATCGTCTTCATATCCACATCCAATATCTTCTCCATGATGTCTAAACCCAATTCTATCGTTATAGATATTTATGAAATCACATAAACTACATTCACATGAAAGTAGTTTCCCTAAAAAGGCCATTAAATAAGAAATTGCATTTTCCCCTTTTTCTGGAGTGCTTCCATGAGCAGATATACCTTTAGCAATTATTTTTACTTTGTCTTTATCTTTCTCCAAGTATAATGGATATTTAGTGTTTTCAACAAAATTATTTAGTTTTTTCTCTATAATAGACGGATCTTCGACTTTTAATATAGCTTCACAATTATCAGGTACCATATTTGCAGCATTGCCACCTTTAATGCTTTCTATAACTAATCCATGGCAACTATTTGAATCAATCTTTTTTACTAAATCAAATACTATAATCCCTTTTTCTCCATAGATAACTGGAAAATCTGCATCTGGTGTAAATGCCATATCTGGTGCTTCTTCATGATCAAAATAATATTTCATACAACCCCAACCAGTTTCTTCATTGGTTCCGAAAATTATTCTAATCTTTTTATTTAATTCTACATCAGATTCCTTTAATGCTTTCATAGCATATAAGCAAGCTATAGCTGGACCTTTATCATCAGTAGTACCTCTGCCATAAATTTTATCATCATGGATTTCTCCTTCATAAGGTGGATAAGTCCATCCATCTCCTTCTGGAACTACGTCTAAATGGACCAAAATCCCAACTGTTTCATCACCATCACCT
>NZ_DATHXO010000174.1:0-4985 GCF_035459645.1 Schnuerera sp. | reverse complement strand
GTAACATTGAAGATCAGAATGGGCTGGGACTATAATAGCATAAATGGTATTGAAGTGGGTAGGATAGCTGAAAAGGAGGGTGTATCTGCTTTAACGATTCATGGTAGAACCAGAGATATGTTTTATTCAGGAAAAGCGGATTGGGATTTTATAAAAAAGTTAAAAGAATCCATAAATATTCCCGTTATAGGAAATGGAGATATATTTGAACCTATAGATGCGATAAATATGATTGATTATACTGGATGTGATGGTGTAGCTATTGGTAGGGGAGCAATGGGAGACCCATGGATTTTTAAAAGGATAAAGTTGCTAATAGAATGCAAGGAAGATATTAAACCATCTTATGAAGAAATAATTAATATGGTACTAAAGCATTTAGATTTATTATGTAGAATAAAAGGCGAAAAAGTTGGAGTAAAGGAGATGAGAAAGCATATATCTTGGTATTTAAAGGGTATTAGAAATTCAAACAAAGTTAAAAATCAAATAAACTTTGTATTGAGCAAAGAACAAGTGGAAAATATTTTGAAAAACTATTTAATTGAATTAAATACCTTTATTGACAATTAGTTATACTTCTCTTTTTATATTCATATAATACATTACAATATTATGGAGGGAGGGTTTTTATCCAGTTTCTTTATATAATAGGAGAAAAAACTTACTATGGTCAATTTCATAGGGGATTATTAAAAATTATTCCAAATAAATTACTTCCAGCTAAAAGAGTTAAAGTTTTAGAACATATAAGAGATAATAGTGGAAATATACTAGGTGATGTTGGAGGCGTTTTTTTAAAAAGTGTTAACATGGGGAAAAAAGAAATAATAGAGGAATTTGTCTTAGCTACAAACAAACTTAAAAATGAAAATACTTCTGATGTTATAATAGAAGAATTAAATTTTTTCAATATGGATGATATAAAGACAATTGAATCGAAAACTAATTTGAATATAGTTAAAGGCATAAAAACACTTACATTATTTCTGCCTTTGATTTTAAAGAAGATCTATAAACACTTGAATGAAGATTTAAAAGAAGAAGAAATTTTAATAATAGGAGATGAAGAACAATCAACTAAAGAAATAATCGAAAGGTTATATAAGGACGTTAGGTTCATAACTTTAGCTGGGGATTATGACAATATTATAGAAAACATATCAAAAGAAATGATGGAAAAATACGGTTTGTCTATTTTTTATTCTAAAAAAGTAGATAATATCTTGACAAATTACTCTATAATCATTAACCTTAAAGATAATTACTATTTTGATATGGATAAACTTAGAAATAAAGCCATAATATTCGACTTTAGTATTAGTAAAGTGATGAAGAACCAAAAGACTAAAACCAAAAAAGCAATAATTATTGAAGATTTCATGTTTAAAATCGATCATATAGATATAGCAGATAATAATTTTTTAAATTCTTTGATACCTTCTTATGTTTATGAACAGTTTAATCGATTAAACTCTGCAGATTTTGCTAGTTTATCTATTGATGGTAAGTTTTACAATATTCAAAATTTTGCAGATGACCAAATAAAAATTGAGGGAAAACTTTAAAGACTTGACAACAATCTTTACCTTGATTATAATATTCTGCATATATAGGTAATAAATATTTCTAAATTTCCGTTTTAAAAGGGCATGTAGGCCAAAATATATTTAATAGAAGGAGAGAATTATATGGCTGAAAGGGATGTATTTTTAACGCTAGAAGGATTGAAAAAGCTTGAAAATGAATTAGATGAATTAAAATCAGTTAAGAGAAGAGAAATTGCAGATAGAATAAAACAAGCTTTAGCTTTTGGAGATATAAGCGAAAACTCGGAATATGATCAAGCGAAGAATGAACAAGGGCAATTAGAAGAAAGAATAGCAAAGTTGGAAATGATACTTAGAAATGCTAAACTAATAGATGACGACGATATTTCTACTGATGTAGTAAGTATAGGTTCAAAGGTTGTAGTTAAAGATCTTGAGTTTGATGAAGAAATGGAATATACCATAGTAGGCTCTGCAGAAGCAGATCCTTATGAAGGTAAAATATCTAATGAATCTCCGGTTGGAAGGGCTTTGTTAGGTAAGAAGAAAGAAGAAATAGTAGAAGTACATGTACCTGATGGACTTATTAAATATCAAATTTTAAGCATTGCTAGATAAATAGGAGGATAGATAATATATGGCAGGAACGGAAGAGAATATTAATGAAATGCTCATGATAAGGAGAGAAAAGTTAAAAGAATTAATTGAGATGGGGGAAAACCCTTTTCTTATAGAAAAGTACGAATATACCCATCATAGTATGAGTATTAAAGATAATTTTGAGGAATTAGAAAATGGAAAAGTTTCAGTTGCAGGTAGGATAATGTCTAGAAGAGGTCATGGAAAAGTTAGCTTTATGGATTTACAGGATAGCAAAGGGAAAATACAAATATTTGTAAAAATGGATTTAATAGGAGAAGAAGCTTATAATAAATTAAATCTTTTAGATTTAGGCGATATTGTTGGAGTTAAAGGAGAAGTATTTAAAACAAGGTCAGGTGAAATTTCTATAAGAGCAAAAGAAATGGTTCTATTAACCAAATCATTGCAGATTTTACCAGAAAAATTTCATGGTTTAAAAGATCAAGATTTAAGATATAGACAAAGATATGTAGATTTAATAGTGAATCCAGAAGTAAAAGAAACCTTCGTTTTAAGATCAAAAATAATAAAAGCTGTGAGGGAGTATTTAGACGATAGAGAATTTTTGGAAGTAGATACTCCTATTCTAAATACTATTGCTGGTGGAGCTAATGCTAGACCATTTGTTACTCACCATAATACCTTAGATTTAGATATGTACTTAAGAATTGCCAATGAATTATATTTGAAAAGACTTATAGTTGGTGGATTTGAAAAAGTATATGAAATGGGAAGAATGTTTAGAAACGAGGGAATGAGTTATAAGCATAATCCCGAATTTACAAATATTGAATTATATCAAGCTTATGCAGACTATGAAGATATGATGGTACTTACTGAAGAATTAATAGCTTATGTAGCTGAAAAAGCTTTGGGAAGCAAAAAGATTGAATATCAAGGCAAAGAAATAGATTTAACGCCACCTTGGAGAAGATTGAGTATGATAGATGCAATAAAAGAGTTTGTAGGTGTTGATTTCAATACTATAGATACAGATGAAGAAGCAATTGAAGTTGCAAAGGCAAAAGGATTAGAAGTTGAAATAGGCATGAAAAGGGGTAATATAATTAGTGAAATGTTTGAAGAATTTTGTGAAACACATTTAATTCAGCCTACTTTTATTACTCATCATCCTGTAGAGGTATCACCTTTAGCAAAGAGAAATCCTGATGATCCTAGATTAACTAATAGATTTGAAGCTTTTATAAATACGTGGGAAATAGCAAATGCATTTAGTGAATTAAATGATCCAATAGATCAGAAAAAAAGATTTGAAGAACAAGCAAAACAAAGGGAAGCAGGAGACCATGAAGCCCATATGATGGATATGGATTTTGTTAATGCTTTAGAAGTAGGACTCCCACCAACAGGAGGACTTGGAATAGGAATTGATAGGCTTATTATTTTGTTAACTAATCAACCAACTATAAGAGATGTAATATTGTTTCCAACTATGAAACCAATAAGCGAAGATGAATAAATAATGAGTCAAAGGCTAGGCCTTTGACTCATTTTCATAATTAATATATAAGTTTTTACATACAAAAAATGATTAAAAAGGATTTTTTCTATATTTGAAGATTAGGAAAATCATATTGGAGGGTTATGATGTATACCTTAGATAAACTTCAATCAATAGTAACTAAATGTCATAGATGTCCTTTGTCTAAGACTAGGACTAATGTGGTTTTTGGAGAGGGGAATCCAAAAGCAAAACTGGTTTTTGTTGGTGAAGGGCCAGGATTTAATGAAGACAAGATAGGTAGACCTTTTGTAGGGAAAGCAGGACAACTCTTTGACAAAATGATAGAGGCTATTGGATTAAAAAGGGAATATATTTATATTACCAATATTGTTAAATGCAGGCCACCAAATAATAGAAATCCTCTAGAAGAGGAAAGCAAAATTTGTATTGAGTTTTTAAGGTGGCAAGTCAAGATAATTGAGCCGGATATCATAGTATGTTTAGGGGCTGTGGCAGCAAGAAATATCATAGATAAAAATTTTAAGATTACAAAAGAAAGAGGAATTTGGTTTAACCGAGGTAATTTTTCTATAATAGCTACATACCATCCAGCTGCACTTCTTCGAGATGAGAGTAAAAAGAGAGAAGCTTGGGAAGACTTTAAAAGGATAAAGAAAAAATATGATGAAATAGATGTAAAAATGGAAAGGTGATAAAGTGAAAGAAGAAAAAATGAATGTATTAAATAAAGAGATAATGGAAAAATATCCTGAAGAAAAAATAATAATAGGATATGGAGATTTAAATAGTCCGATTTTACTTATAGGTGAAGCGCCGGGAGCAAAGGAAGTTGAAGTTGGAGAACCTTTTGTTGGTCAAGCTGGGAAAAATTTTGAAGAATTTCTAGAAGTATTAAATATTAAAAGAGAAAATGTGTACATAACGAATTCTGTAAAATATAGACCTACCAAAACAAACCCAAAAACTAAAAGAGTATCTAATAGAACTCCTAAAGTTAAAGAAATAGATGTTTTTAGAGAATATCTATACGAAGAAATAAGTATAATAAATCCTAAAATAATTATTACTTTAGGGAATATCCCTCTTAAGGCAATATTCAACGAAGATTTAAAAATTGGTGAAGTTCATGGGAAATCAATGAGCACAAAAATAAAAAATATAAATTATAAAATCTTTCCTTTATATCATCCAGCAGCTGTAATATATAGAAGAGAATTAAAAGATATATATATGAAGGATTTAATAAAATTAAAGAAAGAAATAAATAATTATTAAAAAATGGTTGACATTCTTATCAAAAGGGTATA